>JBOHKF010000036.1:0-3184 GCA_050729015.1 Rhizomicrobium sp.
TTGGGCGCTGTGATGACGGTCGTGGGTGATCAGGGACATTTCCCCCACCGTCTCGCCCGCCGGCACCAAGGCAACCATGCGCCGCTGGCCCTGGGGATCGGAAACGAACACGCCCAGCGATCCGGTCACCACCAGGAACAGGGCCGCATCATTCTCGCCATGCCGGTCGAGCAGCATTCCGCCCGGAAGTCCGAACCAGTTGGCCTCGGTCAGCAGATACTTGAGCGCCGCCTCGCCCACATTCTCCAGCAGGGCGAACCCCTTGAGCCTTTCACGCAGCTCTTCGGGATAGACCGTCTGCTGGCCGATCCGAAAGGAGGAAAGAAACGCCATGGTCATGCTTTTATCACCAAGCCGTCCAGCCGCCGTCAATGTTGAGAGCCGAGCCGGTCATGTAGCTGGAGGCGGGCGAAGCCAGAAACAGGAGGGGCGCGCCGATCTCGCGGGCATCGCCCACTCGGCCCAGCATGGTGCGCGACGCCAGGGAATCTGCCAGTTCCGGCTTGGCTTTGGCAGGAAAGGCGCCCGGCACCAGGGCGTTAACCCGGATCTTCGAAGGACCCAACTCGGCGGCAAGGTGACGGGTCAGTTGCAGGACGGCCGCCTTGGCGGGGCCGTAGTGAAAGGGACTCTGCTGCTCGCGACCGGCATAGAGCCGTCCGTCGGGCGCCACCTGGCCATAGATGGAGGCCACGTTGATCACGCTTGCCTCGCCATGGGCACGAGCCGCCGCTTTCAGCGCCGGCAGGCAGGCGCGCACCGCTTCGAAGGAAGCGGTGACCGCGCTGTGGTAGGTGGTGGCGAAATCGGCCGCATCGAGGGCGTCGAATCCCTTCACCTGCATCGCCACGGCATTGTTGACCAGAATATCCAGCCGCCCGATACCCTCAAAGAATGCCCGAACCTGCTTCAGGTCGCAGACATCGAACGCGGCACGCGAGACGGCGAAATTCTCCGCCCGCAATTGGCATTCGAAGCGGGCAAGGGCTTCATTATCGCGGCCATTGACGATGACATGGGCGCCGGCCTCGGCCAGAGCCCTGGTCATGGCGCACCCCAAATGGCCGCGAGCGGCCGAGACAAAGGCCGTGCGCCCGTCGAGGCGGAAGGGGGCGGGAAGCGTCGCGGTGCCCATCACCGGTCCCGCCGCAGGGTGAAAAGGGAGAGGATGATCATGGCCCGAGGAGCGCGCCTTCCAGGCGTGGAAGCTCGCATTCCCATGATTAAGGAAACGCTTACGCCGCATTGCAGCAAAAACGTGCGATGCGCTCTGGAGGTTGCAACTCTCGCCCTATTGGAAACGGCAAAATGCCACATTAAGGTTGCAATATTTTGCTACTTCTGCAAGTCGAAGGGACGTTTATGCGCGGCCCGACATCGGGCCTAAACAAGGGAAGTTCTTCATGACCACCTCTCGCTCGGCTTTGACGGCGGCCTTTCTTTCGGCTGCCGCCGCAATGGCGATTCTGGCTCAGCCGGCGCTGGCCGCTGGCCCGCATCTTTCCCACTCGGTCAATAATGCCCTGGCGGAGGCGCAAAAAGCCTATACTGCCGGCGATTACAAGACCGCCAGCGATGATATCGCCAAGGCCAGGGGGGCGGCCGATCGCACGCCCGAAGACGATTACTGGATCAACAAGATCGCCATCAACGTCGCCGTAAAGAGCAACGACATGGCCGCCGCCGACCAGGCTGCGGAAGCCGCCGCCGATTCGCCGGCGATGCCGGCCGAAGACAAGCCCCAGATGCTGAAGCTGGCCTTGATTCTCGCCAACAACGAGAAACATACGGACAAGGCCCTGACCTATGCCAAGGAACTGGCGGCCACCAATCCCACCGATCCCACGGTGACCACCCAGATCACTGCCGCCTACTTCAACGCCAAGGATTATCAGGACGCGCAGGCCACGGTGCAAAAGGCACTCGATGCCGACAAGGCGGCCGGCAGGAAGCCCACGCGCGCCACCCTGCAGAACATGCTGGACGTGGAAGTCGCGCAGAAGGACGAAACCTCGGCGGAGAAGACCTTGGAGCAATTGGTCGCCGCCTACAACGATCCCAAGGATTGGAATCAGATGATTGACGTGGCGTTGAGTTCGAAGGGCTTGCGCGACGTCGAGGCGATCTGGCTGGGGCGGCTGGCCTTCCTCGACGGCATTACGCCCATCCCCCAGGATTTGACCCTGATCGGCTCGACCGCCGACCATCTCGCCTTCTACGGTGACGCCGAGCAGGCGACCCAGCATGGTGGAACAGGCTTCGCCGACGACAGCGCCCGCGCCAATAACGACAAGAAAACCATACCGGAACAGATCGCCGCCGAACAGAAACAGAGTGGCCAGTACAACGCCAAGCTGGCCGAGGCCCTGTACAGCTACGGCATGTATCCGCAAGCGGAAGCGGCGGCGAAGCTCGCCATCAGCAAAGGCGGCGCTACCGATCCCACCGAGGCGCCCATGGTACTGGGCCAGGCCTTGGCGGCTCAGCACCGGTATGACGAGGCCATTGCCGCCTTCAATCAAGTCCAGGGCGGTGGCCCCGCTACCCAGCGCATCACCCGCCTGTGGGTGGACTACTGCAATATCCAGAAGAACCCGCCCACCAGCAATGTTGCCGCCGCGCCGGCGCCAGCGAAGTAGGCGGACGGCCTTACAAGAAGGCGCAGGGGGTGGGCGCACCACCACCCTCGCGGATGGCCTGCGAGCTTTGAGCCGCTACATCATCCTTGCTCGCAGGTTGAACAGGATAACGAGGGTTCCCGAGGCCATCAGGGCCACAATCAGCGCCGAGAACAGGATGAGCTGAAGATCGTCGCGGGTCGATTTCTGAAGGCTGATGTGGAGGAAGAAACGGAAGTGAACCACCATCTGGACCAGCGCCAGCCCCAGCATAATGGCAAGCGTCGTGGTCGAGACAAAGTCTGGCCAGTACACAATCGCAAAGGCCGCGCCGGTGAGCGCCAGCGCCAGACCGTAGCCGATCAGGTAGGAACGGATGTCGTCGCGCTGACTGTCGTTGGGGGTGCTCACCGGATCAGTCCTTGGAGATAGACGACCGAAAAGATCGCGATCCACACGATATCGAGAAAATGCCAGAACAGACCGCGCCGCAAGATGTTGATCTTGACGCGCGCATCCAGCCCGAACGTCATCACCTGAACCATCATCACGACGATCCAGATGCT
>JBOHKF010000037.1:0-2220 GCA_050729015.1 Rhizomicrobium sp.
GTAATAGAGCGCTGCCTTGGTGATGTGCGGCGTCGCCACCCGGTGATAGCCGTCCTTGCGCTCTTCCTGGAGCGCCAGGAATTCCAGTTCCTGGCGGATCACCATCCCGTTGGGCATCCACAATGGCAGCCCCGCGCCGACATCGGGAGAGAAGGTGAAAAGCTCGAGCTCGCGGCCCAGCTTGCGATGATCCCGGCGCTCGGCTTCGGCCAGCCTTTCGAGATAGGCATCGAGTTCCTTTTGGTCGCGCCATGCGGTGCCATAAATCCGCTGGAGCTGCGCGTTCCTGGCATCGCCGCGCCAATAGGCACCGGCGATCTTGGTGAGCCTGAAGGCATCGCCGATCTCGGCCGTGCTGCGGAAATGCGGGCCGCGGCAGAGATCGTGCCAATCGCCGTGCCAATAAATCGAAACCTCTTCACTCTCGGGGATGCTGGCGATCAATTCGGCCTTGTAGGACTCGCCCAGCTCCCGAAAATGCCGGATGGCCGCGTCTCTTGCCCAGACCTCGCGCCGGGTGGGCCGCGCCTCCTTCACGATCTCATGCATGCGGGCTTCGATCCTGGGCAGGTCTTCGGGCGTAAAGGGCTCGTCCCTGGCGAAGTCGTAATAGAAGCCGTTCTCGATAGCGGGACCTATGGTGACCTGGGTTCCCGGATAAAGCTCCTGAACAGCCTGGGCCAATAGATGCGCGGCGTCATGGCGGATCAATTCCAGCGCCTTTTCGTCCTTCCTGGTGACGATGCGCACATGGGCGTCATGTTCGACGGGGCGAAACAAGTCCCACTCCCTGCCGTCCACTTCGAGAATTAGCGCCGCTTTCGCCAGCCCGGGGCCGATGGCTTGGGCGATCTCTCCGCCCGTGACGCCCTTGGCAAACCGAAGCGCCTTGCCATCGGGCAAGGTGACGGTGATTTGAGCGGGCGCCGCGGACAAACTCTGCTCCGTGAGGAAAATCGGGCCGTTCATTGGACCTGCGAGACGCCGTACGTCAAGCAACCTTCGTGGTTTACAGCCGTTTTCACGAGATACGAGACTTGTGAGCATGCCCGCTTTGAGAGACAATAAGGGTGGAAGGGCATGACGGAGGTACCCCATGAAAAGGACCGTTTTGACTGGCGCAACGTTTCTCCTGACTGTCTTGGCGACTGTGGCTTGGGCCGGACAGGGGCCTGTTTGCCTCTCGACCCGCGCCATCGCCAGCACGTCACCCGCCCCCGACGGGCGCACCATTGTCTTTCGCATGACCAACGGATCGGTGTGGCGCAACGATTTGAGAGGCCGCTGCCCCGACCTGCGCTGGGATGGATTTGTCTGGTCTACCAGAAACCCCCTGGGGGAAGTCTGTGAGTTTGAGCAGACGCTGAGCCTCTTAAAAACTGGCGAGGTCTGCGCCTTGGGCAAGTTCACCGAAATCGAGCCGGCCGGCCATCACAACTTTTCCACGGGCGAGAAATAGATCGCTCTGTTTTGCAAGTTCGTCGAATCCAACAGCCTGGAGGGGCTTTGGAGGATAGGATGGCCGGTGTCAAATTGGCGGCGATGGCTGCGACTTGGTTCATGATGGCTGTGGGCGCGGCGCAGGCCGCACCGATCTGCCTTTCCACCCGCGACATGCTCGACACCAAGCCCAACAAGGACGGATCGGCACTGTTCTTCACCATGCGCGACGGTTCGATGTGGCGCAATGACCTACATGGCCGCTGCCCGGATCTCAATTTCGACACGGGATTTGTGTGGACCATCTTAAATCCCGACTACACCGTATGCGAGAATGAGCAGGCGCTCACCGTGCGCCCCTCCGGCGAGACCTGCCTTCTGGGCAAATTCACCCAGATACGCCCCTCGCGCGCCGAACGGCACGCCGGGCGATAGGGCAACCGGATTATCCTTTCCGGCTTGCTTCGAAGAGAAACCACGTCCTTTTCTCGGTCAGGTCAATGAGAGTCTCGAGGACCGAGGCCGTTGCAACGTCATTGTGGTTGTCGCAAATTTCATGCACTTCGCGCATCGCCTTGGCCATTTGCTTGTTGTCGGCCATCAGCTCGCCGAGCATATCCTGAGGCGCGACGAACGCCTTGTCGTTGTCGGCCAGCGTTTTTTGGTTGGCGACTTCCCCCACGGAATGAATCGTAATCGCGCCCAGCCTGCGAACGCGCTCGGCCAATTGGTCGACATTTTCGAAAATCTCGGCTGCCTGTTCATCGAACAGGAGGTGGT
>JBOHKF010000038.1:0-2403 GCA_050729015.1 Rhizomicrobium sp.
TAGATGCCGAACTGGACGATGAAGGGAATGATGTAGCGGAAATCCCGGTACTTCACATTGAGCGCCGTCAACAGCAGCGACGGTCCCAGGCTCGCGCTGACGGCAAGGAGGATGAAAATGGGCAGGAATACCGCATGCCAGCTTGGCAAAAATCCGTACCACGCCATCAAGCCGCCAAGCATGACGAGATTGACCCCGAGATCCACCAGCGCCACCGCGGCGGTAGCGGCGGGAATGATGATGCGCGGGAAATACACCTTGTCCACCAGATTGCTGCTCGCAATCATGCTGGCAGGTCCGTCCGTGAGCACGCTCGAGAAAATGAACCAGGCCAACATGCCGGCAAACACCATGATCGGATAGGGCGCGGTACCGGGGTTGTGAAGCTTCGCCAGCCGTTCGAACACGACGGTGAAAATGACCATGGTCATGAAGGGCCGCACCAGCGCCCATGCCAATCCGATCGCGGTCTGCTTGTAGCGCACCGAGACGTCGCGCCAGGCAAGGATCGCGAACAATTCACGGTAACGCCAAAGATCGCGCCAGTAATGACGCTCTGCCCTGCCCGGCTCCAGAACCAGTATCAGCTCGGCCGGCCGATCCGGGCCATCATTGTCCAAGACGAGAGGAACCTGCGTCATGCGGCGCACGCTCCCGCCAGCCAGGCTTCGCGCTCCGCTTCCAGCCAGCGATGGACCTTGGCCTCAAATTGGGGCACGGCAAAGCGGCTTATCGCCTCCGGCTGCCGCTTCCGCTCGCCGGCCGCAATCGTCTCCAACACAGCCTTGGCAAGCGCCTCGCCATCCCTGGGGTCGACAAGGCGGCCCAAAGCGCCGTCGAGCAGGGCTTCACGCGAACCATCAATCCGGCTGCCGATGACCGGGACGCCGCAAGCGGCGGCTTCCAAAAGGGCGATCCCAAATCCCTCGCCCGAACTCGGCATCACATAGGCATGGGCGAGATTGTAGTGCGCCGGCTTTTCGCATTCGGCGATGTGGCCAGCGAAAACCGTCCGCTCTTCGACACCAAGAGCCCGCGCTTTGGCTTCGAGCCGTGCGCGGTCGTCGCCATCGCCCACGACCAGGTATTTGATGTCCGGGCTTTTTCGCGCCAGGGCGGGAAGGATGTCGATGATTTGATCTATGCCCTTATAGCGTTCGCCGCTCGCAAGCCTGCCAAGAGTCATGATGACCCGACACCCTTTCAGCCCGTAGCGCATTTCAAGTCCCGGATCGCGGGCGGCGGGGGCAAAGCGGCCGATATCCACGCAGTTCCCCAGCACGAAAATTCGGTCCTTTTCGACGTGCGACCAGTTTGAGAAACGTGCGGCGGTGAATTCGCTCACCGAGATCACGCCGTCGACGCGCTTCGCCAGGCGCAGCGTCAAGGCCCGGCGCCGGGGCTTCCAGGCCTCGATTCCATGGATGACAAGCGCCAGACGCGCGCCTTTCGCATGGGCGGCGTAACCCGCCAGCGGCAGGAGATTGATGTGACCGCAGACCACCAGCTGCACGCTCGCCGCCGCGCGCAACGATTCCAACAGCCGCCATGCGTAGCGAAACTTTCCCCAGGCGGCCTCCCTCAGATAGACCACGGACTCGGGAATCTCCTCCTCGATCGGCTGTTCCAGCAGGCGCGGGATGGCGAGGACCCGGGTGACCGCGGGCGAGCGATCCAGGGCGGTCAAATAATCCCGGTTGAAGCGGGATATGCCGCCCGTTCCCCCAAAGCCGTCGGTCAGAAGCATCATCACGCCAAACGCCCTTGTCGTCACTATGTCGTCTCTCCGAGGGTGGCCGCGGGGAACGCCTTTTCCGCGCCCGTCGGAAATTTCGCCGGCATGCGCATCCGGCGCCACACCAGATCCGACCAATTCTTGAGTCCATGCCGGGTTGCGAGCGTCTCTCCCGTCGCCCATTGCAGCGCCGGGGTAACGAAGCCCGTCTTCCGCCTCCGGGAAGCGGCAGGCGGCAGACCGGACAGCGCCGCCAAATCCCGCTTTCGCGGCGGACGCTCGGAGGCGATGGCCGGACCTAGCGTTTCGAGAACCATCCGGTCCACGAAGGGCACGCGAATCTCCACGCCATGGGCCATGCCCGCCCAATCGGCATCCCGCAACAGTTGATTCCTGAGGTAACAGCAGGATTCAAGGGCGGCGACCTTGACCCGCGCCGATCGCGCTCCGAGCGGCGCCAGGACATCCTGCTGCACGGCCGCCAGCTCAAGCTTCGACAGCCCTTCCTCGATCCAGCTTCGGTCGAGGACCATGTCCAACTCCTCCTTGAGGTAAACACAGCGCCTGAGCAGATAGGCGTCACGAAGCGAGCCGGAGTGAGCCAATATGCTCATTCTCTTGGACGCAAAAAGGCCGGGAGCCACGAATTTGGACAGGCGCTCCAGCCC
>JBOHKF010000039.1:0-2047 GCA_050729015.1 Rhizomicrobium sp.
TGTGGTGGATGTGACGAAAGGCTATTAAGCGCGTCTGGCGGCTTGCCTCATTTTGGGCTTGCCGCGCGGCTTCAAATAATCCGCCAGCACCACGGCATGATTGATCTTAGGATCGCCGGCGCCGAACAAAAGAGTGACTCTCGCTTTCCGGGCGATGTCACGGCGGAATATGGCAAGCGCCGGATTGTTGGAAAGCTCCAGGCGATAGAGGCGCTTGAATTCCGCAAACTTTTCGGGCCGGTGGTTGAATTGGCGTCTCAAACTCGGAGATGGCGCGATTTCCTTCATCCAAAGATCGAGCCTCGCCTTGTCTTTCGCCAAGCCTCGCGGCCACAGCCGGTCCACCAGCACCCGGAAACCGTCGGCGGGTTTCGGCGGGTCGTACACGCGTCTGATCGCGATCCCGGACGGTCGCTTGGTTGCAATCCGGTGAGGAACGCCGCTTCGCACTTTTCCAGCCGCCTTGGGGCATAAGCCTGGACGGCAGGATAATCATCCACCATGCGCTTGGCGAGCCCGGTCACGACGATGCCGTCTGCCGGGGGGTCGAAGGACGCCTTGCAGAGGATTTCCAGGCGGTATATTCGCGTGGACCTCAAGGACAGATGGCCGAGTGGTTGAAGGCGCACGCCTGGAAAGTGTGTAACGGTGAAAGCCGTTCGAGGGTTCGAATCCCTCTCTGTCCGCCATTTCAGTACCGAACTGCGAACGCCGGGCGTAGCCGGTTTTCCGCCCGCTGCGGCGGTGAGAGTCCTGAGCAGATCGCTCTTCGATCCCATGATCCGAACCTCGCCCGCCGCGACCTCTACGCGCTGTGCGAGGGCGCGTAGGTGGTCGCGGCGGTATCCGCCATTGGGCAGGCGGATGCGTGCCCTGGCGGCGGCGGCAAAGCCTCTGAGCAGAGCTGGTGTGATCGTGGCACCCGCGCCTTCCAGAGTGGCCGTGGCGCGGCCAGCGTCAGCCTGTGCCTGATCCCGAAGGGCTTTGAGATCGGAAATCCGGCCCTTGAGGGCCGGGTCGTCCAGATCGGCGATCCCGGATTCGATGGCGTCATAGAGGCGCTTGAGCCGTAGCTCAGTCTCTGCCGCCCGCCTGGTCAGTTCGGCGGCGTGATCTTTCCGGCGCAGAACACGCTCCTGGCGGCGGTCCAGCAGCGAGGCCAGGATTTCTTCGAGGCGCTCAGGATCGAGCAGCCGATCCTCCAAATGGCGGACAACGAGATCGTCCAGCTTGGGCATTGGAATGGATCGGCCCTTGCAACCAGTCTCTCCCTGCCGGGCTTTGGTCGAGCAGGTGTAGTAGCGATAGCGCCCGCCCTTCCCGGTCCTGAGAGTCATCGCGCCGCCACAGGTGGCGCAAAAGCAGATGCCGGTAAGGAGGGTGGGACCGGAAGTGACGCGGGCTGGGGTAATCTTGGGATTGCGGGCGTGCAAATGCGCCTGCACCGCGTCAAAGGTCGCCTGCTCGATGAGCGCAGGCACCGCGACGGGGACGACCTCGCTGATCGGCTTTAGCTCTTTGGTCTTTGACCGCTTGTTGAACTCATGGCTGCCGATATAGGTCGTGCGGGTGAGGATGCGGTGAACCTGCCCGATGCCCCAGCGCCCGCCGTCGCGGGTGAAGATGCGACGCTGGTTCAAGTACGCCGCGATGTTCTTGACGCCCACCGGGCCGGACGTGCCGTCGCCTTCCAAGGCAAGCCGATAGATGAGCCGCACCGTGTCTGCGTGCAGCGGATCGATTTCCAGCTTCTTCTTGACCTTCGCGCCGCGCTGCTCGGCCGCGACGACGCGGTAGCCGATCGGCGGCAATGAACCGTTCCAGAAGCCTTGCCGCGCGTTCTCCTTCAAGGCCCGCAGGACGTGCTTGGCGTTCTCCTTCGATTGGTACTCGTCGAACAGTGCCATGATCTGCCGCATCATGACGTGCATCGGATCGTCGCCCATCTCCTGGGTGATGGAGACAAGCCGAACGCCGTTCTTCGCCAGCCTTGACGGGCTGGCGGTCCGGCTCTCTCGCGCCAAAGCGGTCATGGTTCAGCTAGCCT
>JBOHKF010000040.1:0-1829 GCA_050729015.1 Rhizomicrobium sp.
GGTGGCGCTGCCGCTGCCGAATTTCTGGGTCACGCCGAAATGGCCGGAGCCGGTGGAATCGCCCAGCGCCACGATGCCGCCGCTACTTCCGCCCTGCGCGCGCAGGGCCACATAAAGATCGCCGTCGGGTGCGGCAACCGCATGGCGCGCCGGCCCCAGATCGTCGGCCGCCACCAACGCGCAGAAGCCTTTGGGCAGGGTGATCCCGCCATTGCCGGGATCGCATCGCGGCGCCGCCAGGCATGGCGCCGCGGAGAAGATCAGGGTCGCGGCCGAAGCGGCGAGAAAGGCTTTGGTCATGGGCGTTCTCCGACAAAAGAGCGGCCCATCATAACGCCGAATTCCGGGTTGCGAAGCATGCATCAAATGTGAAGCATGCATCGCGCCGCGAGGTTTTGCACCGGGGGCGCGCGCGCCGGCCTGCCCTTTCAGCCGCCCGCCGCCGATCAAATCGTCGCCGGCAAGCTTGAAATTGCCCCGGGGGTTCTCGACCAGCCAAAATTATCCGCGTTCCATTCATCCCCGTCTTTGCCCCACGTCCAATAGAGACCCAGATAGGCATAGGTTTCCGGCTGACCGGCCACACTCCGGCCCAGGCTGAAGAGGAGCTGGAACGCCGGTTTGCTGAAATAGTAATATCCACCGACATCAAACATGGTGGCGCCGTGAGTCTGCGCCGTCGCCGACCCCTCGGGACCATAGTAAAAAATCTCCCCTCCGAGCGTCCACCGGTCTCCAATATCGCGTTGCAGCAGCCAGCCTGCATAAGGGAAATTCTTGTAGTTTACCTGAGGGACGATTTCATATCCGCCGCCGCCGTAGGTGGTCCAAGGACCAAAACCTTTCTGCATCCAGATTGGGAGCTTGTACCAGGTCTTGCCCACACCTAGGCCCCGCGCGAGGAGCTGCCGGTGGCAACTCGATCATTGTGAACGTGCCGACCTCCGGAAAATCAGCGGTCTGACTTATCCATCGATATTTCACCCCCAGTTCGCTGTCGAGCAGGCCGTAATTCTTCGGTCCGATGCCGGCCGGTGCGGAGGCTGGATTGTTCGACGGCAATATCGCACCGAAGCTCACCACGGCGTGCAATTGGGTGTTGGGAAGTGCGCCCCAATTGAACTCGAACGCCGGCCCGAGCGGATCGGTCTCAACCGGCGTGCCATCGCTACCCGAAAAGACATAAAACTCGTAATGCCCGAGATCGACAGGCTCCGGATCGTCGGTCTGAAACGGCGGTCCCGCAAGCCCGCGATTGGGAAGCACGGTCACCAACAGGGCGGTCGCCAGCAGTGGGCGGCGCAATTTATGGCGGCCGGGCTTTAGATCGCCGAGTATCTTCACAAGCTCCTCATTTTCGCCGCCAAATTCAGGTGCTTGAAGTCCGGGTCGCGCGTCACCCAGCTCTTTGACAGGATCGGCCACGTCGCCGGCCATATGATGACTGCTAAAATCGTCACATCACACACTTGTCAAATCGTCGCCGGCGAGATCAAACCGAACCGACGGTACCCGATGCACAGCAAGAAGTCGTAGCGACGGCGAGTGCGTCCGGGCGGTCGCGCAGCAGGCCGCCCGAAACGAGGGCCTTCGGTCGCAATTCCGGTGGCAAGCGCGTTTTCGCCCTTGTCCGGTTTTGCGAAAATTGCCAGTGTTTCAACCGGTCGGACAGGTGGGTGAGCGGTTGAAGCCACCGCACTCGAAATGCGGCATACCTGCAAGGGTATCGGGGGTTCGAATCCCTCCCTCTCCGCCAGTCCCTTCGTGCGAGCTGCGAAAGCCGCATGGGGAGTGCCGGAATTTCTTTCACCGTAAAAGCGATGTGAGAG
>JBOHKF010000041.1:0-1590 GCA_050729015.1 Rhizomicrobium sp.
GGGAACGGCAGGCAATCACATCATCGCCCGCGTCACCGGCATTTCCCACGCCGCCTCCCAAAGCTCGGAACAGCTTGCCAGCGGCAGCGAGCAGATCTCGGCACAGGCAGCCGGCGACCTGACCGGAACCCTCGCCAATGAGGCGCGCGAAAAGCAGGGTGTGACCGTCAATCAACAGCTTTTGCAGCAGACCATCGGACAGTCGTGAGTTTGCTGCCGGATTTCGAAAGCTTTGCCGCGGGGTATCGGACCGGCCAGCCGCAAGTCCTGTTCCGGCGGCTGGTGGCCGACCTGGAAACCCCGGTTTCGGCTTTCTTGAAACTGGCGGAGGGCCAGGAGAACGCCTTTCTTCTGGAAAGCGTGCAGGGCGGCGAGAATCGCGGGCGGTATTCCATCATCGGCCTCAAGCCGGACCTGATCTGGCGCTGCCGAGGGCGGGTCGCGGAAATGAATGCCCATGCGCTTGGCAATAATGCCTTCGTGCCGGAAAAGGCGCGGCCCATGGACTCCCTGCGCGCGCTTCTCAAATCCATCCGCATGGAACTGCCCCCGGGTCTTCCACCCATGGCCGCCGGCCTTTTCGGCTATCTCGGCTATGACATGGTCAGGCAGATCGAACACCTGCCCAATATGCCGGCCGACCGCCTGGACCTTCCCGACGCCATTCTCATAAGGCCGACCATTGTTGCGATCTTCGACACGGTGAAAGACGAGATCGTGGTGGTGACGCCGGCATGGCCCGACAAGACCGTAGAGGCCCGCACCGCCTATGGGCGAGCGGGGGAGCGGATCGAAGACGCGATGGCCGCCCTCGACAGGCAACTACCGCCTCATGTCGACGCTCCGGTGGACGTGAGGTCCGATGCCAAGGTCGATTCCAATACCACCAAGCGGGACTATTTCGCCATCGTGAACCGCGCCAAGGAGTATATCAGGGCGGGCGACGTCTTTCAGGTTGTGCCCAGCCAGCGATTCCGCCGATCTTTCACCTTGCCGCCTTTTTCGCTCTACCGGGCGTTGCGCCGGCTCAACCCTTCGCCCTTTCTTTACCACCTGGCCTTTCCCGGCTTTTCCGTGGTGGGTTCGAGTCCCGAGATCCTGGTCCGCCTGCGCGACGGCAAGGTGACCATACGCCCCATCGCCGGCACCAGGCCAAGAGGGGCCACGGCGGAAGGCGATGCCCGTCTGGCTCGGGAGCTGCTGGCCGATCCCAAGGAGCGGGCCGAGCACCTGATGCTTCTGGATCTGGGCCGCAACGATGTGGGACGCGTCGCCAAGGTGGGCACCGTCACCGTGACGGCAAGCTTCTTCATCGAACGCTACAGTCATGTGATGCATCTTGTGTCCAATGTCGAAGGCGAGATTCGTCCCGGCCTCGATGCCGTGGACGCATTGGCGGCAGGGCTGCCAGCCGGCACCTTGTCGGGCGCGCCCAAGATCCGCGCCATGCAGCTCATCGACGAATTCGAGAAGGAGAAGCGCGGTCCGTATGGCGGCGCGGTGGGTTATTTCGGCGCCGACGGCTCGATGGACACCTGCATCGTGCTGCGCACCGCTCTCGTCAAGGACGGGATGATGTATGTGCAGGCC
>JBOHKF010000042.1:0-1727 GCA_050729015.1 Rhizomicrobium sp.
GCGCCAAGGTGGTGAGCGCGGTGTCCTCCGGTTTGCCGGTGGGTTTCACATGCGTCATGTCCATGAACAGTTTGAGGTCGGCGGCGCGCACATGGTTGAGCATGAATTTCTTCATCGGCACCATGGCGGCGGTGAACCCCTGCTCGGTGGTGAGCTGATTGTTCATCATCGGTTCGATGCCCTGGTGATAGGCATCGGTAAGGGTGGGTGTCATCACGAACAGGGTGAGGAACATGGCGAGCGACACCAGCACGCTGTTGGGCGGGCTCTGTTGGAGGCCCAGCGCGGTGCGCAACAGCGACAGCACCACCACCATCCGCACGAAGCTGGTCATCATGATGAGGATGGAGGGAGCAATCGAAAGCACCGTGACCAGGGCGACGATCTGCACCATGCGGTCGGTGAAGAGGCCGCTGCCGTTGAGTTCGATGGAAAAGCCGCCATTCGCGGCGGCGGCGGTCGCGGCCGCGGGCGTCGCCGCGAAGGCGAAGTCGGGGACGATGATCGCCGCGATCAGGATCGGAAGGACAAGGCCGAAATGTCTCATCGGGAGGGTGGTCATGCGGTCCGCGGGTTCGATCCGGCGCTGCGCGAGCGGTCGGGAGAATGGATATTCTCGATCAGGCAGGCGCCCTCGGGGCCGGAGAAGATCAGATGCTCGACATTGTCGCGGCGGACGATGAAAAGCCGCTGGCGCGGGCCGACCAGCAAGGTTTCCACCACCGCCAGCCGTTTTTCCACGATCGCGCGGGCGACGCCCGGCACCCCCCATTTGCGCGCCGCAAGCCCGGCGCCGCCGATCAGCGCCAGCACCAGGAAAAGCGCGCCCACATAGCGAAGAACCTCGACCGCCATCGGCGGAGTAAACGGGCGTCAAGCTTAATCGCGGGTTAAGCGCCGGCAGAAAATGCCCGGCAAAAACCGCCCCTGTTAAGCCGCGCTTAAGCATGATCGGCGAGCATGGCGCCCGCATTCGAAGATGAAGCGAAAGTTACGTCATGAATTTGCCCGACCTGCCGCTTCTGTCCATGCTGCGCCAGCGGATGAGTTGGCTCAACCAGCGCCAGGACGTGCTCGCCCAGAACGTCGCCAATGCCGACACCCCCGGTTATGTCGCGCGCGACCTGAAGCCGTTGGACTTCGGCGAAATGCTGCGCGGCCAGGGCGTCGGCGCGTTCCCCGGCCTCGCCATCACCGATCCGCGCGATATCGCGGCTCCGCTTCCCGGCGGCAGCAGTCAATTCCAAGACGTGAAGACCCCCGATAGCGAGTCCACGCTCAATGGCAATCAAGTGTCGGTGGAGGCGGAGATGATCAAAGTCTCCGACACCGAGGCCCAATTCCAGACCGCGGCCGATCTCTACGGCAAGGCCATGAGTCTGATGAAAACCGCCATCGGCCAGCCCTAGGATTTTTTTTCGAAAACTGCTCTGAAGGAACCGCAAAGGAGAAACGTAAATGGACTTCTCGACTTCCATGGCCGTCGCCGCGTCCGGCATGCGCGTCCAGTCCGAGCGCATGAAGGTGATCGCGGAGAATATCGCCAACGCCGATTCGACTTCGCCCACCCCTGGCGGCGATCCCTATCGGCGCAAGGTGCCAACCGTCACCAACGCCTTCGATCGCGAATTGGGCGCGAGCGTGGTGGAGAGCGGCAAGACCGTCGAGGACCAAAGCGCCTTCCGCCGCCAATATGATCCGGGCAATCCCAATGCCGACAAGCAGGG
>JBOHKF010000043.1:0-2286 GCA_050729015.1 Rhizomicrobium sp.
CAAATATGTCGCCAAGGACATGTGGGAAGCGGGCGGCATGCCGATGCTGATGCGCGCCCTCATGGACGGGGGCCTGCTCCACGCCGATTGCCTGACCGTCACCGGCAGGACGATCGCCGAGAATATCAAGGACCTGGAATTCGATCCCGGCCAGAAGGTGATCGTGCCGGTCGGCAAAGCCTTGGCGCCCACCGGTGGCTTGGTGGGGCTCAAGGGCAACCTTGCCCCGGATGGCGCCATCGTCAAGATCGCCGGGCTCAGGCACCTGAAGCACAAAGGTCCCGCGCGCGTGTTCGACTGCGAGGAAGACTGCTTCGATTTCGTCCAGGCGCGCCGCTACCAGGAAGGCGATGTGCTGGTGATCCGCTGGGAAGGTCCCAGGGGCGGACCCGGCATGCGCGAGATGCTCTCCACCACGGCGGCCCTTTACGGCCAGGGTGTGGAGAATATCGCGCTGATCACCGACGGGCGTTTTTCGGGCGGCACGCGAGGTCTTTGCGTGGGCCATGTCGGACCGGAGGCGGCCGACGCCGGTCCCATCGGGCTTCTCAAGGACGGCGATATCATCACCATAGACGCGGGGACGGGCGAATTGTCGGTAGCGCTCGGCGAGGCCGAACTTGCGCAGCGCAGACGCGCTTTCAAGCCCAGGCCGCCTTGCTTCACCACCGGCGCCCTCGCCCGCTATGCGAAAAATGTGGGACCGGCACGCTTTGGCGCCGTGACCACGCCCGGCGCCGACAAGGAAGTGCGCTGCTACGCCGATGTTTGAAGGCGCCGATGCGGCTTAGAGCAATTCCAGGAAAAGCGCGAAGCGGTTTTCCGTCGGGAATTGCGATAAAACAAATATTTAATGTTCTTCTGCTGCACGAGTTGGTCAGGGCCCGACCGCATTTTGACCCATAGCTGACCCCAATCAACTGATAGTGAAGTGATTAGGTCACCGGGGCTTGGGGCGCTTTGCCGGAGCAGAGCTTCATCCGCTCGATCAGCCAACGGCCCGCGGGTCCGGGCGGCGCCGAGGCGGGATAGACGGCCGCCATTGGCAGAATCATGCCGTCCGGCGTGATATCCTCGATTTTCAGTTCCACCAATTTGCGGGCCGCAAGATCATCCTGAACGGCATGTGTCGGCATGCCGCCCCAGCCAAGGCCGTTGAGCAGGAAGGCGTGCTTGGCAAATAGGTCCGCCAGCCGCCAGGTGGAAGGCGACATGACGCCGAACTCGCGCCCTTTCGACAGGGTGGAGCGATCGGTGAGAACAAGCTGCACATGTTTGGCGAGTTCGGATTTCGGGATGGAGCCTCGGTATTTGGCGAGCGGATGATCGCGGGCCGCGACCATCACCATCGTCACGCCTATCAGCCGTTCCGCCGTCAGGCCCGATGGCAAAAGCGGCAGCGAGCCGACGATGCCGAGCCCGGCAACGCCATCGAGCACTGGCTGATACACGGCGCCCAGCGCTTCCACGTAAAGCCTGAGCGGCGTGCCGGGAAATTTATCGCGGAATTCCTTCGCTGCTTCGGTAACGGCGGCGAGCGGAAACAGGACGTCGACGACGACCGATAGCTCGGGCTCAAGCCCTGCCGCCATGCCCTTGGCGCGGGCCTTCATGAAGTCCAACCCGGAGGCGATACTGCGCGCATCCGCCAAAAGTACTGCGCCCTCAGGGGTTAGCACGGGATAGCGGCGTGAACGATCAAAGAGCGTGACGCCGATCTGGCCTTCCAGGCCGCTGACGAGTTCGCTGACCACGGATTGGGCCCGGCGCAGTTTGCGGGCGGCGGCGGAAAAACTGCCTTCATCCGCCGAGGCGAGAAAAGCGCGCAATTGGTCGAGGGAAACGCCGTCTAGCATCGAACCTAGTATCGGAAAACCAGATGGATTGTTTCGGAATATAACGGCTTTTCAGTGAGATGGATAGGAGGCCAAGTATGCCGGTCGACCCGGCAGCCCATTTGGAGGACTTCCCCATGAAACTTCTACACCTCGATTCCAGCATTCTCGGCGGCAACTCGGCCAGCCGCAAATTGTCCGCGGCAGTCGTCGATCAACTGATCAAGGCGACGCCGGGCCTGGACACTATCTATCGCGATCTCGCGGCCAAGCCGCTCTCCCATCTGTCGGGCGAACATCTGGCCGCCGCCCAGGGCGCCCTGCCGGAATCGCCGGCGATGCGGAAGGACATCGCCGCCAGCCATGCCGCTCTGGAGGAATTCCTGGCCGCCGACATCGTCGTCATCGGCGCGCCCATGTACAATTTTGCCATTCCCACCCAGCTCAAGGC
>JBOHKF010000044.1:0-2401 GCA_050729015.1 Rhizomicrobium sp.
GAAGATCCATTGAATATGGTTTTGCCATTCATGCTGGCCTCCCTACCCAGCCAGCATCTTGAATCTGACTCGCGGCCCTTTGTGAATCCCCTTTCGATTCGGGATAATCCCATCCCGCTCTAGTGCAATTCCCGTAAAAAGTGTTCGGCTCCAAAATCCTGCGCCGCTGCCGGGGCTATTCAACCATACCGCGCGCCACGAAGGGCCCATTCTCGAAGTGGGGTTTGCCGTAAAGGAAGGGCCCGCCGTCCCAGCCACGCATCGTTCCTCCCGCCGCCGCCAGCACCGCCTGGCCCGCCGCCGTGTCCCACTCCATGGTGCGGCCCCAGCGGGCATAAATGTCCGCCTCGCCCGCCGCCACCTTGCAGAATTTGAGCGACGAACCGCTGACGATGCGCTCCCGGATGGAAAAACGCTTCAGGAACGCTTCCGTCTCGTTGTCCCCGTGGCTCCTGCTTCCTATCGCGACCAGTCCCGCCTTCCCGGGCTTGCGCGCCTTGATCGGCCGCGCCCCACCGGGATCGAAGGCTGCCTCCACTTGCTGGAGACATTCGAATGCGCTGCCATGGCCGCCAAAAAAAAGTCTGTTCTTAGCCGGCGCGTAGACCGCGCCTGCCACCGCGAGTCCGTCGCGCACTTCGGCAACATTGACGGTGAACTCGCCGTTGCGATTCAGAAATTCACGCGTGCCGTCGAGAGGGTCGACCAGAAAAAAATGGGCGCAAGGCCGGCATCCGCGTCCCGCCGCCACGGCTTCTTCGGCTGCCACCGGCACATCCGGGAAGTTCACTGCAAGCCATGCGAGAATCAGGGCTTCGGCTTCCTCATCGGCATCCGTCACGGGCGTCAAATCGGCTTTGAGGCGATGGCCCCTTCCTTCCCGATAATGGCGCATGATCACTTGGCCCGCCGCATGGGCGACGGCTGCCAGCCTAGCTGCGGTTGCACTATCCTTCATCATTCCTTAAGACGCCAACCTGCTGGTTACCGCTCGGATACGAATACGGAATTTCTTTACCGGCGCGGGCAACCGGCCGTTGCCCCGGGAAAAATGTGCGGCGGGCTTGCCGCACTGATAGGAAAATAACCTCATGAACGAATTGGAGCTTTCCGCTTTGATGGTGAGCCGCGTGTGTCACGACCTTGTCGGTCCTCTGGGTGCCGTGGTCAACGGTCTGGAAGTGCTGGAGGACGAACGGGATGCCAAAATGCGCGAAGACGCGTTGCGATTGGTTGCGACGAGCGCCGGTCAGGCGCTTGCGCGCATCCAGTTCATGCGCATTGCCTTTGGCGCCGCCGGATCGGCGGGTGCGGAGCTCGATCTGGGCGAGATCGGCCGCCTTGTCGGCGGCGTCATCGAGGGCGGCAGGGTGCGGCTGGAATGGAGCGTCCCTCATGCCTATTGGCCGAAGGATCGCGCCAAGCTGCTGATGAATGTGGCCCTCCTGGGTGCCGAAAGTCTGCCGCGCGGGGGACTGGTGAAGGTTTTGGTCGAGGCTGGAAGCAAGACTTTTCATGTGCACGCGGCAGGACAGGTGGCAAGACTCGCGCAAGAGACTCTGGGCGCGCTCAAAGGCGAGGCGCTCTCGGCGCCCCTGGATGCCCGGTTTATCCATCCCTATCTCACCTATTGCCTGGCGCGCGGCGTGGGGACCGACCTTGCCGTGACGGCCGGCGACGGCTTCGTCGAATTCACCGCCGGTTAGGATTTTTCGAGAAAAGCCGGCGATTTTCCGGCGCAAGCTTCTGTTTACAATCCTCTTATAGGCTTTCCCGCCATTCGTCCTCGCGAGAAGCGGACGAAGAGAGGGCTCTTGTCATGAAAAACTGCCTGGTGGTCGATGACAGCCGCGTGATGCGAACGGTGGCGCGGCGCATCTTCGAGGAATTGCAATTCGCCATTGGCGAGGCCGAGGACGGCGCGGGCGCGCTGAATGCCTGCCGCGAGCAGATGCCGGACCTCGTCTTTCTCGATTGGGACCTTCCCTCGATGCCTGCGGTCGAGTTCGTGAAAAGCTTGCGCGGCCAGAAGGATGGCGAACGCCCGGTGATTCTTTTCGCCACCACCGAAAATGATGCGGGTGAGATCGCCCACGCTCTGGCGGCCGGCGCCACCGATTACATCATGAAGCCTTTCGACCGTGCGGCACTTCGCGCCAAGTTGGCGGAAATCGCGGCCTGAAAGGGTTCGGGCTCAGCCCAATGCGGTTCCCGTCAGCCGTTCCAACACCCGGATGGGGGCCAACTCCGGCTCGCCCATCTGGGTCACGTCGAAATGAAAGGTCTGCTCCAGCGCGAATTCGCCTTTGAGCGCGGCGTGCAGCACCTGATCCGTGTAGACCAGCCAGCAGGTTCCAGGCGGGAATGTCAAGAAGGTGTGGGCCGCCTGCTTTTGATAGGC
>JBOHKF010000045.1:0-1540 GCA_050729015.1 Rhizomicrobium sp.
GCCGGAAACGGGGCAGGCGAATTTCGAAGAGAGAAGGAGACGGTTTGGGCTTCCGTCCTTTTGCTTTTCGTCGGCGAATTCCACCACCAGCAACCCATCGGCCAGCGCCAGGGCGGTTTCGATCGAGTCGGGCAGGCGATTGCCCAGATCGGGCTTCACCGCCAGGCGGTCCACGACGATCTCGATATCGTGCTTGAGCTTCTTGTCCAGCAGCGGCGTCTGGGCAAGCTCGTAATATCTGCCATCCACCTTGGCGCGCTGGAATCCCTTCTTGGCGAGGTCTTGCAGTTCCTTGCGGTACTCGCCTTTGCGTCCCCGCACGATTGGCGCCAGAAGATAGATGCGCGTGCCTTCGTTTAGCGCCAGAATGCGGTCCGCCATCTGGGTGACCGTCTGGCTTTCGATGGGAAGGCCGGTCGCGGGCGAAAAAGGCACGCCCGCCCGGGCGAAAAGAAGGCGCAAATAGTCGTAGATTTCGGTGACCGTGCCCACCGTGGAGCGGGGATTTTTCGAAGTGGTTTTCTGTTCGATGGAGATTGCCGGCGACAGACCTTCGATATGGTCGACGTCAGGCTTTTGCATCAGTTCCAGGAATTGGCGGGCATAGGCGGAAAGCGATTCCACGTAGCGGCGCTGGCCTTCGGCATAGATCGTATCGAAGGCGAGCGAGGACTTGCCGGAGCCGGAAAGCCCGGTGAGCACGGTGAGCGTGTCGCGCGGAATCTCCACGTCGATATTCTTGAGGTTGTGCTGGCGGGCGCCGCGGATGGAGATATTCTTCAGCATCGGTCTTTCGGCATGTCAGGGATTTCTCGAAAAATGGCGCGCGGGCCCGCGCCAATCCGGGCCGGCGGAAAAGCCCGGGGTTTGAAGACGACGCCCTTCCTCCATATAGGAAACAAGCGCCGAAATGCCAGACGGCGCGGAGGTTTGCGGCGGAAGTTTGCGGCCATGGGTCATCGGCTGGGCGCGCTTTTTACATTCCTGGGGATTGACTCGAATCCTACCAGAACATAATAAGAACAAATGAGCGCCGCGCAATTCTAGAACGCGGCCGGGGAGCCTAAAGTCCCGGCTCCAGCAAGCGAGGCAAGGGTCATGGCGGGAAGCGTCAACAAGGTGATTTTGGTAGGCAATCTGGGCAAGGACCCGGAGGTCCGGCGGATGACCTCGGGCGAGCCGGTGGTCAACCTCTCGGTCGCCACGTCCGACAATTGGCGGGACAAGGCTACGGGCGAGCGCAAGGAGCGCACCGAGTGGCATCGGGTGGTAATCTTCAACGAGAACCTGGCCAAGGTGGCCGAGCAGTATCTGCGCAAAGGTGCCAAGGTCTATCTGGAAGGGTCGCTTCAGACCCGCAAATGGACCGACAAGGAGGGAGCGGAGAAATACTCGACCGAGGTGGTGCTGCAGCGCTTCAACGGCACCCTGGTGATGCTGGACAGCCGCAGCGAAGGCGCCGGCGGGCGGGACCGGATAGGCGCGAGCGAGGCGCCCCAGGCCTTCCAGCGCGACGAGTTGGATGACGAGATACCGTTCT
>JBOHKF010000046.1:0-4786 GCA_050729015.1 Rhizomicrobium sp.
GTTTTCGATCATCGCCACTTGGACTGCGGTCCGCAGCGGGCCATCCACCCGGGTCAAGTCTACGGTGCCGTCTCCGTGGTGCCAGTAGTCGGCATCCGAATAGGACTTGAGCGGCATCCGCAGTAGAAGCTGGAGGACGTGGCCCTGTGGCTTCACATAGGCCTGGACCAAGGCATCGACCGGGACGTTGTGGGCAAGCGCGGGCGAGGCCGAAATCAGGCTGAAGGCCAAAAGAATCAGCGCCGCCAGGGCTGAAAAGGACTGGCGGCGCATGACTTCAAGCAACATGGGAAATGAAAGGTCCGAAAGAAGCGGTTACGACCTGGCGGGCCAGGGCACACCCTCGTCCATCTTGGTGACGGGCGCCATCCCCTTGTAGTCGAACTTCTGGATGCGCCGTCCGCCGTAGGTTTCGGTGGTGAAGAGGTTGCCCTGCGAGTCGATGGCGATGGAATGCACCCCCTGGAACTCGCCGGCATAGTTGCCGCCGTCGCCGAAAGTGGCGACCGGGGTCAGCGTCTGGCGGTCGATGATTACCACATGCTCGTTCACGCCGTCGGCCATGAAGATCCATTTCTGCTGCGGATCCTTGGAGAAGGCGATGTCCCACACCGAGCCGTCGGTCAGAGTATTGGTCTTGTAGTACATCTCCTTCACGAACTTGCCTTGGGGGGTGAAGACCTGCATGCGGTCGTTGACGCGGTCGCAGACATAGACCAGCCGGTCCTCCGACATGTCGGCGCAGTGCACGGGATTGCGGAATTGCTGCGCATGCGGCGCGGCGGGATTGTACGGGCCGAGCGGGGTGTCGTCGGGCCGGTTGCCGTAGGCGCCCCACCAGCGCTTCATCTTGCCGGTGTCCGCGTCAATCACCGCCACCCGGTGGTTCAAGTAGCCGTCGGCGATATAGGCCTCGTTGGCCTTGGGATCGACGAAGATCTTGGCGACGCGCCCGAAACTGTTCGGATCGTTGCTGTTCGCCACGTAGTTGCGCGCCGAAGCTTCCGCCGTGGGATCGGCGGGGGCGCCTTCTTTGTAGCGCGCGCCCTTCTTGCCGATCTCCATCAGGAACTTGCCGTCCTGCGTGAATTTCAGGATCTGCGAATCGGCCGGGCCATTGCCGCCGATCCAGACATTGCCCTTATAGTCCACGAAGATGCCGTGATTGGACTGCGGCCAGTCATAGCCGGGACCGGGACCGCCCCAGGCGTGAAGCACGTTGCCGGCTTCGTCGAATTCCAGGACCGGAGGCGCCGCCTGGCAGCATTCGCCCTCGCCGTGCGCCAACTGATCCACGGTGCGCGCAACCGTGCCGGCGCGGTGGACCATCCAGATATGGTCATTGTTGTCCACCCAGACCCCGATCGACATGCCCAGAACCCAATGATTGGGCAACGGCTTCGGCCAGAACGGATCCACTTCGAATTTGGGCGCCATAACCCCTTGCGCCTCGGCCTTGCCGCCCAAGGCGAACTGCGCCACGCCCAGCCCTGCCAGAAGTACGGCAAAACTTGCGCCGATCAGGAAATTTCGCGAACGGATGAGCTTCGTCATTAGTCTCCCCCAGAAAGCTAAGGTGGTGTGGAAGACCACCCTTTAGGATGACGAGCCTTGCATGAGACGGGGGCGGCGTGCAAGCACCTAAGCCTTGATGGATGCAAGGATTTGACGCGTCATCGCCCCGGGCGAAGTGACGCCGGACCGGGGGAGTCAAAAAACGCACATCCCCCGAGAAGCTCAGACCACCCGGCTGAACCAGCGAAGCGACAGGCCGGCCGCGGCGAGCATCAAAAGCGCGGCAGCGGCGGCGAAGAAGGAGGAAATCTCCATTTGCCGCGTCTCCATCACCAATTCCCTGGAAAGCAGCCCATAGACCTGCTTCAGTTCCTGGGCGCTGCCGGCATGAAAATAGCGGCCAAGGGTGGTGTCGGCGATCTTTTTCAGCGCTTTGTCATCCAGTTGCGTGCGCATGGAAAAGCCCCCGAATTTCACGATACTGCCGCGGGTGGTGCCGAATCCCACGGTGTAGACCTTCACCCCATATTGCGATGCGATGTTGGCGGCCCGGACGGGGTCGTAGCCGGCATTGGTCTGACCGTCGGTCAGCAGAATGATCACCGCATTCTTGTAGGAGCCGGGAGCCACCTTCACGTGCGGCTTCTTGGGCGCCTCGGCGCTGCGCTCTCCCAGCGCCCGGCCGCGAAAGCGGTTGAAGCGGCCGCCAAATCCGCCGCGATTGCGCTCGCCATAACCGCCGTCGAAGCTGGAAATGGGAAAGTCGTCATGGGGAAAGAGCGTGGAAAGCGCCACCAGAATGCCGCTTCCCACCGCGGTGCCGCGCTGCAATTCGAAGCGGTCCACGGCCTGGCCGAGTGCGGCGTGGTCGGTGGTGGGGCTCTGCACCAGAAAGGCGGTGGCGGCAAAGGCGACGATGCCGATGGAGACGTCGCCGGGCTGGCTCTTGATGTACTGCTTGGCCGCCGCCTGGGCGGCCGCCAGGCGCGTGGGCTTGGCGTCGGTGGCGCGCATGCTGCCCGAGACGTCCATCGCCAGCATCACCGTGGCGCGGCTGGATGGAAGGGTGAGGATGGCCGTGGGCCTGGCGATGGCGATCAAAAGCAGCGCCAGGGCGGCAAGCATCAGGAGCGGGGGCACATGCCGCCGCCAGCCCACGCGGCCCAGGACCTCCTTGACCATGGCGACATTGGCGAATCGCAGCGCCGACTTCCGACGCCGGCTGAGGATCAGTATATAAAGTGCGACCGCGAGCGGGATCAGCAGCAGCGCCCAAAGCAAGCCCGGCCAGAGAAAGCCGATATGGGGAAAGCCGATATGGGGGAAGCCGATATGGGGGATGTGGGCGAGAAGCCTGGCCAATTGCGCTTTCATGCGGGCACCTTGACGAAACGCAGCTTGCGCATGTGGGCGAAGTTCATCACCGCGTCGGCGACGTCGTCCTCGGTCGAGATTTCCAGCCCGTCGACGCCGGCGGCGGCGAAGGCGGCATGAAGCGCCTCGTCCTTGGCGCGCGCCGCCTGGGCAAAGCGGGCGCGAAAGCCCCGGTCGTGGGTATCGACGAAAACCTGCTCGCCGCTTTCGGCGTCCTGGAAGGTCAGGAGCCCCAGATCGGGAAGCCGCGATTCCAGGGGATCGCTCAGCCTCACCGCGATCACGTCATGGCGGGAGGCGAGCTGGGCCAAAGGCTTTTCCCAGCCCGGCGCGCTGATGAAATCCGAGACGATGAAGACCAGCGAGCGCCGGCGGATCATGCGGGCGGCATCGCCTAGCACCCGCTTGAGATCGGTGCCCTTGGCTTTCTTGGGATTGCGATAGCGGATCAGGGCGTCGAGCAGCACCAGGAGCTGGCGCCGCCCGCCCCGAGCCGGGATCATGTGCTCGACCGCGCCGGAAAAGAGCAGGGCGCCGGTGCGATTGCCCTTGCTCGAGAGCAGCCGGCACATCAAGGTCATGAATTCGGTCAGGACCGCGCGCTTGGACACGCTCACCGACTGGAAATCCACCGACGGGCTCATGTCCAGAAGGAACCAGGCGGTGATCTCGCGGTCTTCGAGATATTCGCGCACATGAGGGATTTGCATGCGCGCGGTGACGTTCCAGTCGATGTGGCGCACGTCGTCATGATATTGGTATTCGCGGATATCGGCCAGATCCAGGCCCTGGCCGCGAAAGCTGGTGCGATGGTCGCCCTGCAAGAGGCCTTCCAGCCGCTTGGCGATCTTCAGGTCCAGGCGGCGGAGGATGGCCTCAGGCGTTTGCGGCGCGGTCATGGCGCTCCAGCACTTTCTCGGGCGCCGGCACGGCGCGCATCAGGTCGCGCACCAGATCGTCGGCGGTGATGCCTTCGGCCAGCGCCTCATAGGAAGGCACGATGCGATGGCGCAGCACGTCGGCCGCCACGTCCACCACGTCGGCGGGAAGCGCGTAGTCGCGGCCCCTGAGATAGGCCAGCGCCCGGCCGGCTTCGATCATGCCGATGGTGGCGCGCGGAGAGGCGCCGTAAAGAATGAGGCGGGAATGATCCTTGAGCCCGGCCTTGGCGGGGTTGCGGGTGGCGGCCACCAGCTTGACCGCATAGGTGACCAGCGCGGGATCGATATAGAGGCGGCGCGCTTCCGCCTGCATCGCCAGCAATTCCTGGGTGGTGGTCACCGGCCCGATCGCCGTCATCTGGCCGGTCACGCGCTGGACGATCACGAATTCCTCGTCCTCGCTGGGATAGCCGACCAGAACCTTCATCATGAAGCGGTCCACCTGCGCTTCGGGAAGCGCGTAGGTGCCCTCGGTCTCGATCGGGTTCTGGGTTGCCATCACCACAAAGGGCCTCGGCACCGGATGGGTTTCGCCGGCGATGGTGACCTGGCGCTCCTGCATCACTTCGAGAAGCGCGCTCTGCACCTTCGCCGGCGCACGATTGATCTCGTCGGCGAGGAGCAGGTTGGTGAACACCGGGCCGAGCGAGGTTGCGAATTCGCCCGTTCTCTGGTTGTAGATGCGAGTGCCGACGAGGTCGGCGGGGACGAGATCGGGCGTGAACTGGATGCGCCGGAACGACCCGTGGATGACGCGCGCGAGGGTTTTCACGGTAAGGGTCTTGGCGAGACCGGGCACGCCCTCGACCAGCAGGTGACCCTGCGCGAGGATCGCGACCAGCACGCGCTCCAGGAAATGGTCCTGCCCGACGATGACTTTCTTCACCTCGTAGAGGATTCGCTCCATCAGCGTGGCGACTTCGCCGCCGCGGCTCACGTCCTTCTGTTCCATGGTT
>JBOHKF010000047.1:0-2469 GCA_050729015.1 Rhizomicrobium sp.
GCCTCGACCCAGCGCGCCGCAACACCACTTTCCCGTGCTTTAGCCAGCATGGTGTCGGAACTGTCTAGGCCTTCGAGTACGGCGTCCGGCCAGCGCGCGGCCAGAAGCGCGGTGGAATTGCCGGGGCCACAGCCGAGATCAATCGCGCGCGCCGGGCGTTCCATCCTCACCCGGGCCAGAAGCTCGGCGGCGGGGCGCGTACGCTGGTCCGCGAAAGTCAGATAGGCGTCAGGATTCCAGGGAATGTGCGGCCTTTCCATCATTGCGCAATTTTATTGCGCAATGATCCTTTTCCAGCGTTGACAGGTCCTGCGCCCCAAGCCATAGAAACCGCGCACTTTTCCGGCCAGGACCGTCCATGAAGCGCACTTATCAGCCGAGTAAGATCGTGCGCAAGCGCCGTCATGGCTTTCGGGCGCGCATGGCCACGGTAGGTGGGCGCAGGGTCTTGGCTCGCCGGCGCGCCCATGGCCGCAAGAAACTCTCCGCCTGAGGCCAAGGCGTCCTTCCTGCGCATCCTGAAGTTGAGAAAAAGGGCAGATTTTCTGGCCGCGGCGCGGCATCTGCGCCGGGTTTGCGGCGTTGTGGCCCTGGAAGTCGCCCCCACCCCTTTGGTCCGGCAGGCGCCCGATACATTACGGCTGGGTTTCACGGCCAGCCGGAAGATCGGTAACGCTGTCGCGCGCAACCGCGCCCGTCGGCGGCTGAAAGCCGCGGCATATGCGTTTCTTCCCCTTTCAGGGCGCCCCTGCCATGACTATGTTCTGGTGGCGCGCGCGGGCATTCTCACCCGCGAGTTTCAGGCACTCAAAGGCGATATCGCCGAAGCGGCACGGGCGGCGCATGCCAAGCTGGATGCCCCGCCCGTTCAAAGACAGCCCGTTCGAAGACCATGAGTTCGAAGACTTCCATGACGCGCCTTGTGATCCTGGTCTTGTGCGCGCCCATCCGTGCCTATCGCGCCGTCATCTCACCCTTGATGCCCCCTTCCTGCCGGTTTGAGCCCAGTTGCTCGGCCTATGCCCTGGAAGCCATCCGCGTGCATGGTCCCGGCCTGGGCTTGATGCTGGCGTTACGGCGCCTTTTGCGCTGCCATCCCATTTCCTTCCTTGGCGGAGCCTCGGGCTTCGATCCCGTTCCACACTCCAGACATCCCCATCCATGACCGGCAACCGCAACAACATTTTTCTCGCCATCGCGCTCTCCGCGCTGGTGATCCTCGCCTGGCAGTTTTTGGTGGTAACGCCCCAGATGAAGGCGCAACAGGCGCACCAGACCCAGGCCAAACTGGCGAGCGAATTGAAGAAGCAGGCCACGCCCGCGCATCTCGCGCGCAACCTGCCGGCATTGGCGCCCTCCCAGGGTCATATGAGCCTCAAGGCGGCCCTCAAGGCGGAAGGCGCGCGCGTCGCCATCGAAACGCCCCTGCTCGACGGCTCGATTGCGCTCAAAGGCGCCAAGCTCGACGATCTGCGCCTCAGGACCTATCACGAGACCACCGACCCCACGAGCCCCGAGATCGTGCTGCTTGCGCCCAAGAGCACGGACTATCCCTATTACGCGGAATTCGGCTGGGTGGGCGCGGGCGCCATGCCGTCCGAGCAATCTCCCTGGAAGGAGGCAGGCACAGGCAGCCTCTCGCCCGGCCACCCGGTGACATTGACCTGGGACAATGGCCACGGACTTCTCTTCACCCGCGTGATTTCGGTGGACGATAAATACATGTTTACCGTCACCGACAGCGTCACCAACAATTCGGGCAAGGCCGCAACCCTTTATCCTTACGCCTATGTGGCGCGCGAAGGCGTTCCCAAGCAGCAGACCAGTTGGGTCCTGCACCAAGGCTTCGTGGGCGTCGCCGATGGCAGCGAGACCGATGCCAATTACAGCGACTTCAAGGACCCCGGGACCCCGCCAAAGACTTTCAATTCCACCGGCGGCTGGGTGGGCATCACCGACAAATACTGGATGGCGGCCGTCATCCCGCCTCAGAACCGCCGCTTCACCGGCGCCTATCTGGGAACGACCACGGCTTCGGGCGTCAAGGCCTATCAGGCCAATTACCGCCTGCCGCCGCGTGACATCGCATCGGGAGCCACCGCGTCGGTCACCCATCGCCTTTTCGCCGGCGCCAAGGTGGTGGACATCTTGCGCGGCTACGAACAATCGCTCGGCATCGTGCGCTTCGACAATGCGGTGGACTGGGGCTGGTTCTGGTTTTTGACCCAGCCTTTGTTCTGGCTCCTGGATCTATTCTACAAATTCATCGGCAATTTCGGCGTCGCCATCCTGATGCTCACCGTGGTGGTCAAGACCCTGTTCTTCCCGCTCGCCAACACCTCCTTCAAGTCCATGACCAAGATGAAGAAGGTGCAGCCTTTGATGGACGAGATCAAAAAGGCCCACAAGGACGACCCCCAGCGCCAGCAGCAGGAAATCATGGAGCTGTACAAGCGCGAAAAGGTGAAC
>JBOHKF010000048.1:0-4505 GCA_050729015.1 Rhizomicrobium sp.
TTTCTGGTCTGCCGCTGCTCGCCATTGTTCCGTCAGTCGCCCACAGCGGACGAGTTCGTCACGATCAACGGCGCCACCACCGCCTTCTTTGCCGCCTCCGTGGGCCTGTTCCAAAACGACATCAAGCGGGTGATCGCCTATTCCACCTGTTCGCAGTTGGGCTACATGTTCGCGGCGGCCGGTGTCGCCGCCTACGACTCGGCCATGTTCCACCTGTTCACCCATGCCTTCTTCAAGGCGCTTCTGTTCCTGAGCGCAGGGGCAGTGATTCAATCCCTGAATCACGAGCAGGACATGCGGAAGATGGGCGGACTGTGGCGCGCCATCCCCTTCACCTGGGCGATGATGCTGATCGGCAATCTTGCGCTGACCGGCGTCGGCATTCCCTATTTGGACGTGGGCCTGTCAGGCTTTTATTCCAAGGATTCCATCATCAATGCCGCCTGGTACGCGCACACGCCGATGGGCGCCTACGCCTTCACCCTGCTGCTCGTGGCGGCGGGGATGACAAGCTTCTATTCCTGGCGCCAGTTCCTGATGACGTTTCACGGACGTTATCGCGGCCTGGACCGGCAGGAGTTGCCCCCTTCAGATGCCCCTGCCCATGACCAGCCGATTTCCGGCGACGCCGATCAGGGGCATAGCGATGAACAGCACCACGCGCCCCGGCTCGAGGAAATCCATGAGTCACCCGCCGTGATGCTGGTGCCGCTCGCGGTTCTGGCGCTGGGTGCGGCATTCGCGGGCGCCGGCTTCTTTCACTTCTTCGTGGGCGACGGCGCCTCGTCCTTCTGGAACGGGTCGCTGGTGCTGGGCCGGCGCGCCGAAGCGGTTTTGCCGGCCTGGGTGGCGCTGGGCCCGTTGGTTCTAACCGCCATCGGTTTTCTGATCGCCTATTATTATTACATCATCCATCCCGATCTGCCGGGCAAACTCGCGGCTCGGCGCGACCTGCTCTACCTCTTCCTTTTCAACAAATGGTATTTCGACGAAATCTACGATTTCTTTCTGGTCCGGCCCGCGTTCTGGTTGGGCCGCTTTCTGTGGAAGAGGGGTGACGGCACGGTGATTGACGGACTGGGCCCCGACGGGATTTCCGCCCGTATTCTGGATGCGGCGCGCGGCGCGGTCAGGCTGCAATCCGGCTATGTCTATCATTATGCGCTGGCGATGCTTCTGGGCGTGGTGGTCCTTGCCACATGGTTCATGGCGCAGGGGAGTGGATTGTGAGCGTTCCCATCCTCAGCCTGGTCACCTTCGTGCCGCTCGTGGGCGCCGCTGCCATCCTGGCAAAGCCGCGCGACGATTGGGCGCGCTGGGTGGCGCTCGCCACCACACTCGTCAACTTCGCGCTCTCCCTGGTGGTATGGGCGGAATTCGACACCCATGTTGCGGGCTTCCAATTGGTGGAAAGAGCAAGCTGGCTGGGTGGCGGAATCTCCTATCACATGGGCGTGGACGGCATTTCGATGCTGTTTGTGGTGCTGACCGCCGGGCTGATGCCTTTCTGCATCGCCGCCAGCTGGGACTCCGTCAAAAGCCGCGTCCCCGAATACATGGTGGCGTTCCTGGTTCTGGAAACGTTGATGATCGGCGTGTTCTGCGCGTTGGACCTGGTGCTTTTCTACGTGATGTTCGAGGGCGGGCTGATACCCATGTTCCTGATCATCGGCATCTGGGGCGGCAAGCGGCGCGTCTATGCCAGCTTCAAGTTCTTCCTCTACACCTTCACCGGCTCGGTCCTGATGCTGCTGGCGATCATGGCGATGTACTGGTACGCCGGCACCACCGACATCGCGACGCTGCTCAACGGCGTGCATTTCCCGCCTCGGATGCAGACCTGGCTATGGCTGGCCTTCTTCGCCAGTTTCGCGGTCAAATTGCCGATGTGGCCGGTCCATACCTGGCTTCCTGATGCCCATGTCGAGGCGCCGACCGCGGGTTCGGTCGTCCTGGCCGGCATTCTGTTGAAAATGGGGGGTTACGGCTTCCTGCGCTTCTCACTCCCCATGTTTCCTTCGGCATCCGAGTTTTTCGCGCCGATGATCTTCACGCTGTCGATCGTGGCCATCATTTACACGTCCTTCGTGGCATTTGCCCAGGACGACATGAAGAAGCTGATTGCCTATTCATCGGTTGCCCATATGGGTTTCGTCACCATGGGCATCTTCACGTTGACCCACCAAGGCGTAGAGGGCGGCATTTTCCAGATGCTGAGTCACGGGGTCGTGTCGGGCGCGCTGTTCCTGTGTGTTGGCGTGATCTATGACCGCATGCACACCCGCGAGATCGCCGCCTATGGCGGGCTGGTCAACCGCATGCCTGTTTATGCCGCCTGCTTCATGGTGTTCACGCTCGCCAATGTGGGCCTGCCCGGCACCAGCGGCTTCATCGGCGAATTTCTCACCATGGTCGGCGCCTTCCTGCACAATAGCTGGATCGCGATCTTCGCCGCCACCGGGATAATCTGGTCGGCGATGTACGCCCTCTATCTTTATCGCCGCATCATCTTTGGCGCGCTGGTCAAGCCCGCGCTTCGGACCATCCAGGACCTGAGCTTACGGGAAGCGGCGATCCTGGCCCCGCTGGTGGTGATCACGGTGGCCATGGGCCTTTATCCCGCGGCGGTCACGGACGTGACCACGCCTTCCGTCGCCAGGCTGATCAACACTAACAGGACAGCGCTGGCCTACGACCGAGCCGCAGGCAAGGTCGCCCTCATCCAAAGTGGAGCGGCGCGGTGACCGGGACAGACCTCCTGGCGGTTCTGCCGGAATTGATCCTGGCGGTGGGCGCAATGGCGCTTTTGTTGGCCGGCGTGATCCTTGGCGAAAAGAGCGCGCGGTCCATTTCCTGGGGCGCGATCGGCCTGCTGCTGCTCTGCGGTATTGCCGTTCTTTTCTGGACGCCGGACCAGGCGCAGGCCTTTGGCGGGGCTTTTGTGGTGGATGGTTTCGCCCGGTTCGCCAAGGTTCTGATCCTGGCCGCGTCGGGATTCTCGATCATTCTGGCGGAGGAGTTTTTCGCCGGCTCCTCGCTTTCGCGCTTCGAGATGTCGGTCCTGATTCTTTTGGCGAGTCTTGGTATGCTGCTGATGGTGTCGGCCGGAAGCCTGGTTGCCCTCTATCTTGGAATGGAGCTGCAATCTCTGGCGCTCTACGTGCTGGCTGCCTTCAATCGCGACCAGCTGAGGTCCACCGAGGCGGGACTCAAATATTTCGTTTTGGGCGCCCTCGCCTCGGGCATGATGCTCTACGGCATCTCGCTGATCTATGGCTTCACCGGCACAGTTTCGTTCGGCCGCATCGCCCAGGTTGTGACCCAGTCCGGCATGACCATCGGCCTCATTTTCGGCATCGTCTTCCTGATTTCGGGGCTGGCATTCAAGGTCTCTGCCGTGCCCTTCCATATGTGGACCCCCGATGTCTATGAGGGCGCTCCCACCCCCATTACCGCCTATATCGCCACGGCCTCCAAGGTAGCGGCCATGGCGCTTTTCTTAAGGACCATCCTCACCGCCTTCCCTCACGCGCTGGCCGATTGGCGCCAGATCATCGTGGCAATTTCGGTGCTTTCCATGGCGCTGGGGGCGGTGGGCGCGCTGGGCCAGAAGAACATCAAGCGGCTGATGGGCTATAGCTCCATCGGCCACATGGGCTACATGCTTCTCGGGCTTGCGGCGGGAACCGCTCTGGGCGCGCGCGGCGTGCTGATCTATCTCGCCATCTATGTCTTCACCTATCTGGGCGTGTTCGCGGCGATCCAGGCCATGCGCCGGGGCGGGCAGCAGGTCGAAGCCATTGCCGATCTGGCCGGCCTCGGCCGCACCGACCCCCGGTTGGCGCTGGTCTTCTCGCTTCTCTTTCTCAGCCTGGCAGGTATTCCACCGCTGGCCGGCTTCTTCGGCAAATTCTATGTGTTCCTGGCGGCGATCCAGGCGGGATTGATATGGCCCGCCGTCCTGGGCGTGCTCGCGAGCGTCATAGGATTGGTCTATTATCTCCTTCTGGTGAAACAGATGTACTTCGAAGAACCGGTGGCGGCCTTCGACCATGATCTGGCGGCCGGCAGCCGGACGATCCTCGTGATCGCGGGCGCGGTCGTCCTGTTCTTCATTGTCGCGGCATCGCCGGTTGTCAGCAGCGCCGACGCCGCCGCAAGGGCGCTGCTCCCTTGAGCGGCTGGCCGCAAGGCTACGGCATCGAGCGTCATGCCGAACTCGATTCGACGAATGAGGAAGCGCGCCGCCTGGCGCGGAAAGGCGTGAAGGGACCGCTTTGGCTGGTTGCGGAGCGCCAGACCGCGGGACGGGGACGACGGGGACATTCGTGGCAGACGGGGGGCGGTAATCTTGCGGCCACGCTGCTTGTCGAACCCTCGGAGCCGCAAGGGAGTTGGGCGCAACTCTCCTTTGTCGCCGCCATCGCTACCGCCGACATGGCTGCTTCTTTCGCGCCTGACAGCCGCATCGGCCTCAAATGGCCCAACGACGTGCTGGCCGACGG
>JBOHKF010000049.1:0-3390 GCA_050729015.1 Rhizomicrobium sp.
AGGTATGCAAGGTCGCAATGGGCAATTCCCGCGCTTCGTCGCCGAAGACCAGGATGTCGTCATCGCAGCTGTTGGCAGGCCAGAAACCCACGGCAGCGCGCGCGCCAAGCCACTTCTCCTCCACCAGCCGCTTGAGCATGGCCTGGGCATCGCCATAGAGATCGCGCGCCGCACGGCCGACCTTCTCGTCATCGAGAATCCCCGGAAACGGCCCCGCCAATTCCCAAGTCTGGAAAAACGGCGTCCAGTCTATGTAACCGGCCAACTCTTCGATATCCCAATTGTCGAAGGCGCGAGAGCCCAGAAATTTGGGCCGGGCCGGTACATAAGAGGTGAAATCGGGACGGGCGCGATTGGCGCGCGCCTCCTGCAACGAAAGTCTGCGGGCGTGCGCCTTCTGGCTGGCATGGCTCCGCGCCAGATTTTCATAGTCCTGGCGTACCGAAGCCGCATAGCGCACGCGCGTTTTTCCGGACAAGAGATTGGCGGCCACGCCAACCGCGCGCGAAGCGTCGGTGACATAGACCGTCTGACCGCGCCGGTAATGGGGATCGATCTTGACCGCAGTGTGAACCCGCGAGGTGGTGGCGCCACCGATCAAAAGCGGAATGTCGAAGCCCTGCCGCTCCATTTCCGATGCCACATGGGTCATTTCATCCAGCGAGGGCGTGATCAGCCCGGAAAGACCGATCGCGTCGGCATTTTTCTCCCGCGCGGTGTCGAGAATCTTCTGCGCCGGCGTCATCACACCCAGGTCGATCACTTCATAGCCGTTGCATTGAAGCACCACACCGACGATGTTCTTGCCGATGTCGTGGACGTCGCCTTTCACCGTGGCCATCACGATCCGGCCGGCGCTTTCCTTCGCCTGAGTCTTGTCGCCTTCCATGAACGGCAAAAGATGGGCCACCGCCTTCTTCATCACCCGCGCCGACTTGACCACTTGCGGCAGAAACATTCTGCCCGAGCCGAACAGATCGCCGACGACGTTCATTCCGGCCATCAGCGGGCCTTCGATCACGTGCAGCGGCTTCTCGGCCGCTAGCCGCGCTTCCTCGGTATCCTCGACGATGAACGCGTCAATACCATGCACCATCGCATGGGTGATGCGATCGTCGACGGAAAGGGCGCGCCAAGCCGCATCTTCGATCTCGGCCGCGGCGCCGTCGCCCTTATACTGCTGCGCCAATTCCAGCAGGCGCTCGGTGGCATCGCGAGAGCGGTTGAAGAGCACGTTCTCGATGCTCTCGCGCAAGGGCGTGGGAATGTCCTGATAGACGGTCAATTGCCCGGCGTTGACGATGCCCATGTCCATCCCGGCCTTGATGGCGTGGAACAGGAACACGCTGTGCATGGCCTCGCGGATCTTGTCGTTGCCGCGAAACGCGAAGGAAAAGTTGGAGACGCCGCCCGAGACGTGCACATACGGCAGCTCGCGGCGGATGGCCTGCGCCGCCTCGACGAACGCCTTGCCATATTCATTATGCTCTTCGATGCCGGTGGCAACCGCGAAAATATTGGGGTCGAAGACGATGTCTTCCGGCGGGAATCCGTCGGCGACCAGCAGGCGGTAGGCGCGGTGGCAGATTTCGACCTTGCGGTCCCTGGTGTCGGCCTGACCTTGCTCGTCGAATGCCATTACCACCACAGCCGCGCCAAAGCGCTGGACCTCGCGGGCGCGGGCGAGAAAGACCTCCTCGCCCTCCTTCAGCGAGATGGAGTTGACGATGGGCTTACCCTGACAGCATTTGAGTCCGGCTTGGATCACACTCCATTTGGAACTGTCGATCATCAACGGCACCTTGGCGATATCCGGCTCGCCCGCCACCATGTTGACGAAGCGGGTCATGGCCGCCTCGGAATCGATCAGCCCTTCGTCCATGTTGATGTCCAGGATCTGGGCGCCGTTCTCCACTTGGCCGCGGGCCACTTCGAGCGCTGCCTCATAGGCGTTTGCGGCGATCAGCTTGCGGAAGCGGGCGGAGCCGGTGATGTTGGTGCGCTCGCCCACATTCACGAAGTTGAGATCCGGCGTCAGCGTAAATGGCTCGAGCCCGCAGAGCCGCATCAGCCTGGGCTTTTCCGCAATCGCGCGGGGAACCACGCCGGCGATCGCTTGGCCAAAGGCCTTGATGTGCTCGGGCCGCGTGCCACAGCAGCCGCCCACGATATTCACGAGCCCCGAGCGGGCGAATTCGCCGATCATGGCCGCCATGGATTCGGGGGTCTCGTCATAGCCGCCGAACGCATTGGGCAGTCCGGCATTGGGATGGGCGCTCACCAGGGTGTCGGCCGCGGCCGCCAGCTCGGCGATATGGGGGCGCAGTTCCTTGGCGCCAAGCGCGCAATTAAGGCCAATGGCGAATGGCTTGGCATGGCGCACCGAATGCCAGAAGGCTTCAGGGGTCTGGCCGGTGAGGGTGCGGCCGGAAAGATCGGTGATCGTTCCCGAAATCCAGATCGGAAGCCGCACCCCCAGTTCGTCAAAAATTTCTGCGATGGCAAAGATGGCGGCCTTGCAGTTGAGCGTGTCGAACACGGTCTCGATCATCAATAGATCGGCGCCGCCCCGGATCAATCCCCGAGCGGCATCGCGATAGGTGGCGCGCAATGCATCGAAGGTGATGTTGCGGAACGCGGGATCGTTCACGTCCGGTGAGATCGAGGCGGTGCGGTTGGCCGGACCCAGAACGCCCGCCACCAGCCGGGGCCGGTCCGCGGTCAAATAGCTGTCGCAGACCGCGCGCGCCAACCTGGCCCCGGCTTCGTTCAATTCGCCGACCAGATGACCCAGGCCATACTCCTGCTGGCTGGTGAAATTCGAATTGAAGGTGTTGGTCTCCACGAAATCGGCGCCGGCTTCCAGATATTGGCGGCCGATGTCGCGAATGATTTCAGGATTGGTCAGGGTCAAGAGATCATTGTTGCCTTTTAGGTCTTGGCGATGATCGGCGAACCGGGCGCCCCGGAAATCCTCTTCCTTGAGCCGAAAACCTTGGATCATCACCCCCCAGGCGCCGTCCAGCAGCAGAAGCCGCTTCTTCGCCTCCTTGAACATCCAGTCAAGTCGTGCACGCCGCGTCGAACTCATGACAAATCCTTCGGTCTCAGGCCCAAAAGGCGGCACGCCGCATAGCTGAGATTGGCCTGATTGAGGGTATAGAAGTGGTATTGGTCGAAGCCCAGCCGGCGCAGTTGCTGGACCTGATCGGCCAGCACCGCCGCCGCGACGATGCGACGGGACTCGGCGTCCTCGTCCAGCCCGTCATAGGCGTAACTGAGCCAATCGGGAATCGACGCCCCGCATTTGGTTGCCATCCGCTCCACGCCGCGAAAAGCGGTAGTGGGCATGATGCCGGGCACGATGGGGATGGCGATGCCGGCCCTCGC
>JBOHKF010000050.1:0-1763 GCA_050729015.1 Rhizomicrobium sp.
CAATATCGGCGTCGTTGAGGGCGACCGCGCGGGCCTTTTCGCTCCGGCGCTCGGCTTCGGACAAGGTGATGAGCACAAGATCCGTGCGGCGCTTCAGGCGCTCGCGAATCCCGAGCCCGGTGGTCCCCACCGCGCCGTCAATGAAGATCTTGGCCGTCATAGCGCCTCTTTCTAGCCCGATTACCGCTGGCAAGCGTCCGAGCCATTCCTCCTGGCGAGGAACGCCGCCCCTCCGCCGGGCAAAACCAATGTCCCGGGAAAACGGAAGCGCGCAAACGGTTCAGCGCTTGCTGAACTGGAAGCTGCGGCGGGCCTTGGGACGACCGTATTTCTTGCGCTCGACGGCACGCGGATCGCGGGTGAGGAAGCCTCCCGGCTTGAGCGCCGGGCGCAGGCTCGGCTCGTAATTCACCAGCGCCCGCGAGATGCCGTGGCGAACCGCGCCGGCCTGTCCCGAGAGCCCGCCGCCCGTTACCGATGCCACCACGTCGAATTGCGTTTCACGATTGGTCGCGATCAAAGGCTGGCGCAGGATCATGCGCAGCACCGGACGGGCGAAATAGACCTTCTCGTCGTGTCCATTTACCGTGATCTTGCCGGAGCCGGGTTTGATCCAGACCCGCGCTACGGACTCCTTGCGGCGGCCGGTAGCATAGGCGCGACCCTTGCTGTCGCGCTTGTTATCGGCCTTCAGCGCCTCTTCCGGCTGGTTGGTCCTGGCCTTTATCAGGGTGGATTTCAGTTCGCCGAACTTGTTTTCGTCTGCCATGACCTTCACGCCGCCTTGATCGGTTTGTACTGAGTATTCTTGGGATTCATTTTCGCCACGTCCAGTCTCTCCGGCTGCTGCGCGTCGTGAGGATGGCTGGGGCCGGGATACACGCGCAGATTGCCAAGCTGGCGCCGGCCAAGAGGGCCTCGCGGCACCATGCGCTCCACCGCCTTCTCGACCACCCGTTCGGGGAACCGGCCGGCCATGATCTGGCCGGCGGTGCGCTCTTTGATGCCGCCGATATGGCCGGTGTGATGGTAATAGACCTTCTTCTTGAGCTTCTGACCAGTCAGCACCACTTTGGCGGCATTGATGACGATGACATTATCGCCGCAATCCAGATGCGGCGTATAGCTGGGCTTGTGCTTTCCCCTCAATCGCATGGCGATGATGGAGGCGAGACGGCCCACCACCAGCCCCTCGGCGTCAATCAACACCCACTTCTTTTCGATCTCGGAGGCTTTGGCCGAGTAGGTTTTCATGACGCTTCTTTCGAAATGGACGCGTGCCTATAGGGACGAGGCGGGGGCGGGGTCAACAGAAATCTGGGTTATTCGCGCAATCCTGGTATGTGGTATTATATTACCACACATGGGAACGGGATTTGGCGCCTGACTGTTCTTTGGCCCGGGCAAGCGTTTCAGGGCCCTTTCGGCGTCTCCGGCGCCGATTTTCCCATGCGAATGCGTTCATTTCAGGCTTTCCGGCTACCGCACCTTACCTACGGGTCCACACCGGCTCGAATTCGCCATCACGGGCTCTTACAGTGACACTATGAACATCGCCGAACGGCAAAGCCCGATCCTGTCCACCTGCGCCGACGGGGTGCTCAGGCTGTCCATGAACCGTCCCCTGGCGCGCAACGCCTTGAGCGGCGCCTTGATCGAGGCATTGTCCGGTGCTTTCGCCATGGCCGCCGCCGATGAAAACCTCCATGTGGTGATTTTGGCCGCCGAAGGCAGGACCTTCTGCGCCGGCCACGACCTGAAAG
>JBOHKF010000051.1:0-6100 GCA_050729015.1 Rhizomicrobium sp.
GTCTGGGCCACACCCAGGCCTCTCAGCGTTGCCATGCTTTCACGCCAGCGCACCCGGTTGGTCACCTGCCGGACCAGGAGTTGGCGCACCGCATCCGGCTCCCATGTTTCCTCGGCGGTGACATTGGAAATGACCGGCGCCGAAAGCGGGTGGATCGTCACCTTCGCCAGAGCTTCCGCCATTTGATCGGCGGCGGGCTGCATCAAAGGACAATGAAAGGGCGCCGAGACGGAAAGCGCAATCGTCCGTCCGACACCCTTCGCCTTGGCGATGCCGGGGATCCGATCCATGGCTTCCTTGGCGCCCGAAAGAACCACCTGCCCAGGCGCATTGTCGTTGGCGACCACGCAAACCCCCGCCGCGGATGCTTCCCGGGCCACCGCCTCGGCGATTTCGATGTCGGTGCCGATCAGCGCGGTCATGCCGCCTTCGCCAATGGGCACGGCCGACTGCATGGCCAGTCCGCGGCGCTTCAGAAGGCGCGCCGCGTCGGCAAGGCTGAAAGCGCCGACCGCGCAGAGGGCGGAATATTCGCCCAGCGAATGGCCGGCTACCAACCGCACCTGACGGGTCATATCGAGCTTTGCTTCCCTTTGAAGGACGCGGATAATCGCGAGCGACAACGCCATGATCGCCGGTTGGGCGTTCTCGGTGAGCGTAAGATCGCCTTCGGGGCCATCCCACATCAGGCGCGAAAGCTTCTGCGACAGCGCGTCGTCCACTTCCTGAAAGACCTCACGCGCCGGGGCGAAGGCCTCGGCCAGTGCCTTGCCCATGCCGACGGCTTGGCTGCCTTGTCCGGGAAACAGGAATGCGCGAGTCATGGGAGAGCCGAAGACAAATCAATAGCGCTTGGGCGAGTCAAGCGGCAACCATCATGAGAAGGCGCCATCGGCGGGGTCGCCCTTCCGCGGCCTTGCCCAGGGCAGCGTCGGCCATTGAGGACCCTGTTTTTTCTCCACTATTTCCTGAGCGGTTTCGCCCCGGCGGCATCGGGCCGACTTTTTCTTGCCCGATCAAGGAGTTTGGCCTATAGCAGCGGCCGCCAGTGGCTGCGGTCGCCCCCCACTTTCCCGAGAAAGCAGCATGAGGTCATGCGGGCGGGGCGAGCCGAAGCGGAAGAAGGATGTCCACCTTTTCCGTTCCGCACGCCCAATGCAAGGGACCGGACATGGCTCTTTACGAGCATCTCCTGATCGCGCGCCAGGATATCAGCGCGCAAGCGGTGGACGCGCTTGCCACCCATCTCAAAACCATCGTCGAAGGCGAAGGTGGCAAGATCGAGAAACAGGAATATTGGGGTTTGCGGGGTCTGGCCTATCGCATCAAGAAGAACCGCAAGGGCCATTACGTCCTTCTCAACATCAATGCGCCGGCGGCGGCGGTGATCGAATTGGAGCGGCAGTTGAAAATCAACGAGGACGTGCTTCGCTATATAACGGTGAAGGTTGCCCAGTTCGATACTTCGTCCTCCAAGCGCGGCCGCGAGGATCGCAGCGAGAAGACTGCGCCGAGCGGGGAGGCCGCGCCATGAGCCATGGCGGAAACCGCGAGGGCCGCGAGCGCGGCGACCGGGAAGGTCGCGGCCGAGACCAGGACCGCGACGCCCAGCGCCGGCCTTTCTTCCGGCGCAAGAAGACCGATCCCTTCTCGGGCGCCAATGCTCCCAAGATCGACTACAAGGATGTCAAGCTGCTTCAGCGCTATATCTCCGAGCGCGGCAAGATCGTGCCGTCCCGCATCACCGCAGTCTCGACCAAGAACCAGCGCCAACTGGCAACCGCCATCAAGCGCGCCCGCTTCATGGCCTTGCTGCCTTATGTGGTGAAGTGACATGCAGGTGATATTGCTCGAACGGGTGGAGAGACTGGGCCAGATGGGCGACGAAGTCCGGGTCAAGGATGGCTTTGCCCGCAATTTCCTGCTTCCCAAGAAGAAAGCGCTGCGCGCCACCAGGGCCAACCGTGACTATTTCGTGAGCCGCAAAACCGAACTCGAAGCTCGCAATCTGGAGCGCCGCAAGGACGCGGAGGACGCCGCCAAAAAGCTCGACGGCCAATCCTTCGTGCTGATCCGCCAGGCGGGCGACCGTGGCCAGCTTTACGGTTCGGTATCGCCCCGCGACGTTGCGACGGCGATGGACCAGAAAGGCTTCCGACTGGATCGCAGCCAGGTGCAGATCAGCCAGGCGATCAAGGCGCTCGGGCTGTTCACGATCCCAGTGGTGCTGCACCCCGAAGTGCGCGTATCCGTCACCGTTAATATCGCCAGGAGCGAGGACGAAGCCGAGCGTCAGGCGCGTGGCGAGGACGTACTGGCCCTGCGCACGGAGCGGGAAGAGGCGGTGGCCGCGGCGGAGGAAGTGTTCGAGGAAGGCGCTGGGCCCCTGCCGGAAACCGAGTCCGGCGGAGGGGAACCGGCGGCCTGATAGGACGCGCTCTCGCGGACCCGCGTCGTGTCCAACCCTCTGCCCGTCAAAGCATTTTTGCGTGGCCCGCATTGCGCAGGCACCGGCGGGCGGGCTAAGTAGCCCAGGCCGGGGCCGGTCAATCAGCGATCCGCGCGCGCCCGCCCCTGAGTTCCGGTTTGCCGCAATTGAGCAGGAAGGCCGCTTTGCCCTTTTCCTGGAATTGCTTTTGAGAGGATCGGCGTTGAGCGACATTTTCCGCGAGGTCGAAGAGGACGTCCGTCGCGAAAAGCTGGGAAAACTCTGGAAAGCCTACGGCGATTACATCATCGCCTTGGGCGCCATCGTCATCCTAGGTATCGCCGGATTTGAGTTCTGGCAGCGCTACGAAGCGAGCCAGCGCGCAAAGGCGTCGGTGGCTTTCATGGCCGCCCAGCGCATCAGCGATCCAAAATCGGCGGCCGAGGCTTTCGCCGTTCTGGCAAAATCGGCGCCCGCCGGCTATCGGCTGCTGGCACGGATGGAGCAGGCGGGAAACCTGCTGGCAACCGGCCAGCGCGCCGCCGCGATCGAGCTTTACAAAGAGATCGCCAATGAACAGACCGGCGGCTTGGGCGATGTGGCGCGGCTCAGAGCCGGATGGGCGTCGGCCGACACCGCAAGCCGGACGGAGCTTCAGACTTTGCTTGCGCCGCTTCAAACCGCACCCCTCTGGAAGCCCATGGCGGATGAGATTCTCGCCTATAGCGATTATCGCGCCCACGATTACCTGAAGGCGACGCTGGATTTCGAAGCGCTGAGCACCGATCCCGCATCGCCCGGCGCGCTGAAGGTTCGCGCTCGCGCCATGGCGCAGTTTCTCGAACAGGGCGGAGAAAAGAATTTCGGCACCGTGCCCAGGCCGCTGCCGGCAACGCCCCCAACCGGAGCTCTCAAGAAGCCATGATGCGCCCGTCGTTGCGTCTGGGCTGCGCGCTGGCGGCCATCCTTATTCTTGCGGGCTGCGGCACCTTTCAGGACATCAGCGATACGGTGGGGGACTGGTTTTCCAGTTCGAGCAAAAGCAAGCTCAAGGGCGAACGCCTCCCCTTGAACGCTCTGGACGATGCTTTGAAGCCCGATCCCGCGCTTCAAGCCACGCCGGTGCTGCTTCCCCGACCCTACCGCAACACGGAATGGCCCGAGCCCGGTGGCTACGCGTCCAACGCCATGTACCACCTGGAAGCCAGCGGTCATTTGCGCGAGCTTTGGGATGCGGATGCCGGCAAAGGCTCGGACACGGATTCGCGCCTCTCCGCCTCGCCGGTCGTGGGAGGCGGGCGGATTTTCGCGCTCGATTCCGAGGCCCATGTCTATGCGTTCGACGCCGCCAACGGCCAGGAAGTCTGGGACAAGAGGCTCGCGCCTAAAAACGGTACCGACATGCCCACTCTGTGGGGCCTCCTGGGCAAGGCCAACACCATCGATCCCGTATCCGGCATGGGTGGCGGGGTTGCTTATGACGCCGGCAAAATCTTCGCCACCTCGGGCTTCGGCGTCCTGGTCGCCATGGATGCCGCCACCGGCAAGGAGCTTTGGCGCCACACTTTCGGCGTTCCCATCATCAATGCGCCGGTGGTCAGTGGTGGGCGCATTTTCTTTTCCACCGATGACAATCATTTCTATGCCTTGGCAGAGAATGATGGCCGCATTCTCTGGGACCAACAGGGTGTTGCCGAGTCGGCCGGCATTCTCGCCGCGACCAGCGCGGCGGTCGCGGGCGAGGTTGTGATCGCCCCCTACACATCGGGCGAACTCTATGCGCTGAGAGTGCAGAACGGCCAGCCGGCCTGGAACGACGTCCTGTCCCACTCCGGCGTCGTGACGGCGTTGTCCGAACTCGACGACATTGCCGCCCGTCCGGTGATTGACCGCGACATGGTATTCGCGATCAGCCATTCCGGGGTGATGGCGGCGATCGCGCTAGCGTCCGGAGAACGCGCCTGGACGCGCAATGTCGGGGGCACGCAGACCCCTTGGGCGGCCGGTGATTATGTCTATGTGGTGACCAGCGACGAACAGCTCCTTTGTCTCACCCGCAAGGAAGGCCGGGTGCGCTGGGTGCATCAATTGCCGCAATATGCGAATGAGGCGGACAAGAGGCGCCCCATCAACTGGTCGGGACCGGTGCTGGTTTCGAACAAGCTGATCGTCGTGTCCTCGTCCGGCTATGCGGAGGCTATCTCGCCTTATACCGGCCGAATGATGGGGAGGGTGGAGATCCCCGGCGGCACCAATATCGCGCCCATCGTGGCCAACGACACGATTTACATTTACACAGACGACGCCCTACTGGTAGCGCTGAAATAGAACAGCCCGAGGCGGGAATGCGCGATGGCCTTGTCGTTAGCGATCGTGGGCCGGCCCAATGTCGGCAAATCAACCCTCTTCAACCGCATCGCCGGCGCGCGGATCGCCATCGTCCACGATACGCCCGGCGTGACCCGCGACCGGGCGCATGCCGATGCGGTCTTTCACGGACTTTCGCTCAGGCTGATAGACACCGCGGGTTATGAGGCGACGGGAACCGGCGAGACCCTGTCCGCCCGGATGACCGCCCAGGCCGCGGCGGCCATCGAAGAAGCCGAGGCGATCCTGTTCGTGATCGACGCCCGCGCCGGGATCACAGCGGGCGATGAGACCATCGCATCCACGCTCCACAAGACCGGCAAGCCCGTTATCCTCGCCGCCAACAAATGTGAGGGACGGATCAACCCGGAGGCGCTTGCCGGCGTGTTCGGCTTGGGATTTGGGACACCGCTGGCGCTCTCGGCCGAGCATGCCCTGGGAATGGCGGATTTGGCGGAAGCCCTGGCGGGCTTTGTCGCCGATGAGGCGAAAGACCGGGAAGCGGAAACGCCCGCTCTCGCCCATCGGCAGAAGCCACTCAGGCTGGCGCTGGTGGGCCGGCCCAATGTCGGCAAATCAAGTCTCTTCAACCGGCTTCTGGGACAGGATCGCGCGCTGACCGGGCCCGAAGCGGGCCTCACCCGCGACGCGATCGCCGCCCCCTGGAGGATCGACAATCGCGAAGTCCTTCTCCACGATACCGCGGGCCTGCGCAAGAAAGCCAAAGCCGCGGGCCAGGCGCTCGAGGAAATGTCGGTGGCCTCGGCGTTAACCGCCGTCCGTTTCGCGGACTGCGTGGTGCTGGTTCTGGAGGCCGGCGAGGCTTTCGAGAAGCAGGACCTGGCAATCGCCGACCTCATCGCGGGCGAGGGCCGGGCCATTGTCCTGGCCGTCAACAAATGGGATTTGGTCGAACCGAGGCCGGGTGCGATCATGGCCCTGCGCGAGCGGTGCGACCGACTTTTGCCGCAAGTCGCCGGCGCCGAGCTGGTGGCGCTTTCCGCCAGGACCGGCGAAGGCCTGAACCGCCTGCCGCATGCGATCCTGGCGGCGGATCGCGTCTGGAACACCCACCTTCCCACCGCCCAATTGAACCGCTTTCTTGAAGAGGCGCTCGCCCGTCACGCCCCCCCCGCCATCAAGGGCCGGCGGGTTCGCATTCGCTACATGACCCAACCCAAGATCAGGCCGCCCACTTTCGCGCTGTTCGGCAATCAGCTTGGCGCCCTGCCTGAAGATTATCGGCGCTATCTGGTCAACAGTCTCAGGAAGGGTTTCGGCCTCAACGGCACCCCCATCCGGCTT
>JBOHKF010000052.1:0-5495 GCA_050729015.1 Rhizomicrobium sp.
GGTGGGTTATTTCGGCGCCGACGGCTCGTTGGACACCTGCATCGTGCTGCGCACCGCTCTCGTCAAGGACGGGATGATGTATGTGCAGGCCGGCGGCGGCGTTGTTGCCGACAGCGAGCCGGAAGCCGAATATCAGGAAACCGTGAGCAAGGCGCGCGCCCTGATGGCGGCGGCCGAGGAAGCGATGCGTTTCGCCTCTTCCGGGAAGAAGGGCCAATAATCTTTTCAATTCCCTGCGAACATCGTCTTGCGTTCCATCTTGATGCGGATGGCTTGGGACACCGGCACCAGGCGGACGCCGTGATTGCCGGCAAGCCAGGCCATGAGCACCCTTAAGGTGACCTCGTGAGGATGGCCGATGGCGATGGCAGCGCCATTCTTCTTCGCTTGCGCAACCAGAGCGTCGAGTGCGTGGGCGACGGCTGCCGGGTCGAGAACATCGTCCAGGAAGACATCGCGACCGGCGCTCATCACGCCTTCTCTTCGCGCCACCTCGACGACGCGGGAATCGGGGGTGGTGCGGGAGTCAAAGAAAAAGATATGGCGCTTCTTGAGAAAGCGCACCACCGGCAGAAGCGCGGCCGGATCGGCGGTAAATTTGCTGCCTTCATGGTTGTTGATGCCGGATAGTCCCGGCACGCGAGCCACGTCCCAGGACAGCCGCGTCAGGATGTCGGAGGCGCCAACCTCGAGCGTCATCGGTCCCGGGTCCTGTCTTCCTTCGGCTTCCATCGGCACGTGGGCCAGCACCTCATGGCCTTCCGTCAGGGCCTTCCTGGCCAGAAAAGGCGTTGCTTCGGCAAAAGGCAGAAAGGACAGGGTCACGTGTCTGGGTAGGGCCATCGCCTGGTCGGTCCGGGCGACATCCTCGCCCAGATCGTCGATGCAGATGGCAATCGCGGGTGGCCCGCCAAGTTCGCCGGCGCCAAGCCATCGCGGCCAAGCATGGCTTTGGATCGGGTAGAGGATTTGTGGCGCCCCTTTTCCGGCGGCGGAGAACGGCCGCAAAGCCACGCTTGCAAAATCCTGCCTTTGCGGATGAACCGCGCCGGCCGGCATGACGGCGGCCACGAATTTCTCCATGCCGGAGATCGCCGACCCAAAGCCCGCCAGCAGCACAAGTAGAAAGAAAAGGATCGGCACGGCATCGCCTGCGTGATGACGCGCAAGAACTGTGATCCGGCGAATCAGGGAATTCCGCCTCATGGGTTATGAGCGCGTCAGGCGCAAACCCTGTCAACCGCAGCAAAAGCAATCGTCAGAGCAGCGCGTCCAAGTTCGCTTGAACCGCAACAAGGGATCAAGGCTAATTGATTAATCTCCTGCCGCCGGCGCGCCGTGGCCCGGCTTGGAGGGCCGGCACAACCAGACCGTGCCGATCAGGATGAAGCAGGCCCAGCCCGACCCCCAGAAAATGTCATCGGCGCCCAGCAGATAGGCTTGGCTCACCATGGTGTGCGCCACGGCTGCTTTGGCGCCGAGCTCCGGCAAGCCCAGATGTTGAAGGCCCTGCAAGGCGCGGGTGAGGAGCGGATTGAACGCGGTGGTGAGATCGGCCATGTGGCTTTGATGAAGCGCCTCGCGCCGGTCCCACAGGGTGGTGACGATGGAGGCGGCAAACCCGCCCGCCACGATGCGCGCAAAATTGGAGAGTCCCGAGGCCAGGGGAATGCGAGGGCCCGGCACGCCGTCGAGCAGGATGGTCACCATCGCAACAAAATAGGTTGCCATCGAGACTCCCTGCACCAGGAGCGGCAGCATGAAGTCGAAAAAGCTCGCTTCCGCCGTCAGCCGGGCCCGCATCAGATAGGAGAAACCGAACGCGATGAAAGCGATGGTGGCAAGGATGCGGGCGTCGATGCGGGCGAGAAGCCGGGCGCTCAACGGCGTGAGCAGGACTGCGATCACGCCGCTTGGCGCCGCCACCAGCCCGGCCAAGGTCGCGGTGTAGCCGATCTGGGTCTGAAGCCACAGCGGCATCAGGAGATTGTTGGCGAAGAAGACCGCGTAGCCCAGACAGAAAGCCAAGGTGCCAAGCGCGAAATTGCGATTCTTGAACAGGGATAGATCCACGATGGGATGCTCGTCTGTGAGTTCCCAAATCAGGAAGGCGGCAAAGCCGACAATCGCGATCAGGGCCTCGATCACGATCGGCGTGGAGGAAAACCAGTCGGCGTTCTTTCCGGTGTCCAGCATCACCTGGAGCGCGCCTACCCAGATGGCGAGAAGCGACAGCCCTACGGTGTCGATGGGAAGCTTGCGGGTGGGAGTCTCCCGGCTCGCGAGCCCCCGCCAGGTGAGGAACGACACCACCGCGCCCACCGGCACATTGATGAGAAAAATCCAGCCCCAATGATAATTGTCGGAGATGTAGCCCCCCAGAATGGGCCCGCAGATGGGCGCCACCAGGGTGGTGATCGACCAGATGCCGAGCGCCGTCGCCCGCTTGTCGTGCGGAAAGATGGAGATCAGCAGCGCCTGGGAACCGGGGATCATCGGACCGGAGGTGCCGCCCTGCAGGAGGCGGAAAAAAATCAGCGAGGAAATGCTCCAGGCGATCCCGCACAGGAAAGAGGAGATGGTGAAGGCAATCACCGAAAAGACGAAGGTGCGCACCACCCCGTAGCGTCCCATCAGCCAGCCGGTGAGCGGAACGCCGATGCCGTTGGCCACGGCAAAGCTGGTGATCACCCAGGTGCCCTGCTCGGGACTCACGCCCAGATTGCCGGCAATGGTGGGAAGCGAGACATTGGCGATGGTGGAATCCAGCACCTGCATGAAGGTGCCGAGCGCCAGCGCCAGGGCCGTCACCGCCAGGCCGGCACCCTTGAGCGCGGGAGGTTCGCTCCGCGTAATGACAGCGGGCGCCGGCCGCTCGCGGCGGCCCGACGCGATGACGCCACTGGCGCTCATTTGCGCTTGGCATCCCCCGCCACGGAAATCCGGCCGGCGCCGTTCTCGGCCAGGATTCGCGCGATGATGCGGTCTGCCCTGGCCTTTGTGTCTTCGCCCAGGTCGGCCCGCATGTCGCCGGCTTCGCCTGCGGAGGAGGAGATCATGGGGCCGGACGTATCCTTGACCAGCACGCTGACGTTCACCGAAAGACCGACCCGCAAGGGATGGGCCTTGAGGTCCTGCGGATTGAGCGCGATTCGGACCGGCAGGCGCTGCACGACCTTCACCCAATTGCCGCTGGCATTCTGCGGCGGCAGAAGCGCAAACGCGCTGCCGGACCCGGCGCCCAATCCTTCGACCCGGCCGTGATAGACCACGCTGCCGCCATAAATGTCCGCCGTCACCGTCGCCGGCTGGCCCACCCGCATATCCTTGAGCTGGTCCTCCTTGAAATTTGCATCCACCCACACGTCGTTGAGCGGGACCACTGCCATCAGCGGCGTCCCCGCCGCCACATGTTGGCCCACCTGCACGGTCCGCTCGGCGATCACACCGTCGACCGGCGCCACTAGGCGCATATGACTTTGGGCGATCACCGCGGTGCGCAAGCTGGCTTCCACCGCCAGCACGTCGGGATTGTCCGCCACGTCGGCCCCTTGAATCTGTGACAACGCCTGCTGGTGGCCGCCTTGGGCGGCGGCGACCGCCGCTTCGGCGGTCCGCACATTATCCCTCGCATGAGTCAGCTCCTCGACCGAAACCGCGGCGCCGGCGGCCTGTCTCCTCCGATAGTCGGCTTGCGCCAGCGCCAGCGCCACCTGCGCCTGGGCGACCTCGGCGCGCGAGCTTGCGGCATGAGAGAATTCGCCCTCGACCGTCCGCACGGTGCGCGCCAGGTTGGCTTCGGCCGCGGCGAGATTCACATTGGCGATCGCCGGGTCCAGCTCCACAAGTATCTGACCGCGCTTCACCATCTGGGTGTTGTCGACATAGAGAGCCATCACGGCCGCGTTTTCGCGGGCCGTTACGGTCACGATATTGCCGCCCACATAGGCGTCGTCCGTCGTCTCATAGAAGCGCGCATCCAGGGCCCAATAGGCGCCATAGGCAACCGCCGCAATCACGATGACCCCGCCCAGGATAAAGAACCCCTTCCGGCGGCGGCTGGCATTGGTCTGGTTGGCGTCGCTCATTGGCTCAGTCCTTGTGCAGAGCCGAGGCGTCGGCCATCCGCGCGCCCGGCTTGAATCCGCCACCCGCCGAAAGGAGCAGCGTAACGCGCTCGATGGCGGAATTGGCAATCAATTGTGCCATCTCCTGGCGCGCAGTAAGCAACGTGCTTTCGGCATTGAGCATCAGGATCTGGTCGGAGAGACCGGTCTTGTACCGGGTCTGAGCCAGCGCGAAGGAACGTCCCGCCGCCGTGAGCGCCGCATCCTGGTCGGCGCGCTCGCTTTCGAGAGTTCGCACCTCGGTCAGCGCATCCGACGTCTGTTTGACCGCGTTCAGCACCACCCCATTATAAGCGGCAATCGCGGAATCGAGATCGGCAGTGGCGCCGGCGTAGCGGGCCCGGATTTGGCCCGCGTCGAAAATCGGCAGATGCAGCGCCGGGCCTGCCCCATAGGTGAAGGAACCGCCGGAGAAAAGCCGGGAAAGTCCGATCGCCTGGAACCCGGCGAAAGCCGCGAGATTGATGTTGGGATAGAAATCGGCATGCGCCGCCTCGCGGCCTTTTGCCGCCGCGTCCACCCGCGCCTCTGCGGCCAGGATATCGGGCCGGCGCGACAGAAGGTCGGCCGGAAGTTCCGTGGGGAGAGGAAGGGCGGCGTCGAGGTCGGGCTTTGGCCTTGCGATATCCCGATAGGCGTCGGCCCCAAGCCCGGCCAACGCCGCCAGCGCATGAACATCCAGCTCGCGCGCCGCGCCGCTGCGCCTGACCTCTACTCGCGCCAGTGCCAACAGCGCCTTGGCCTGTTCGACCGCGCTTTCATTCTCCAACCCGGCGTCGAAACGTCCTTGAGTGAGCGAGAGGATCTGCTCGCGATCGGCCACCGTCTCATTGGCGATGTCGCCGTCCTCATAGGCAAGCAGCAGATTGATGTAGGTCTGGGCGAAGGCGCCCGACAACGCCAGCCGCGCCGCCGCCGAATCCCGTTCCGCTGCCCTCTCATTGTCGTTGGCGCGGGCGATGAGGGCCTTCTGCTTGCCCCAGAAATCGATGTTCCAGGTAAGATTGGCTTCCACCTGGCCGAACCATTGATACGTGCCGCCGAATGGCGGCGGAATGATGTAGTGCTTGCTGAACAGATCGCGGTGGTCCTGGCCGTCGAGACTTGCCTGCGGAAGAAGCGCCCCACCGGCTTCCGATAATTGCGCTCTTGCGGCGTTGAGCCGCGCGAGAGCGCCGGCGAGCGTGGGATTGCCCGCAAGCACCTTTTCCGCAAGCCGGTCCGCTTGCGGGTCATGGAAGGCTTTCCACCACTGCTCGAAGGCCGGCGCCGGGGTGCGCGAAAGTCCCAGATTTTGCGGCGCGATTGGCCGTGTCTGGGGCGTGGTCGGGGGCGCCGAAACACAAGCCGACAGCAAAAGCACCGAAA
>JBOHKF010000053.1:0-4082 GCA_050729015.1 Rhizomicrobium sp.
TCGCGAAGATCCATTGAATATGGTTTTGCCATTCATGCTGGCCTCCCTACCCAGCCAGCATCTTGAATCTGACTCGCGGCCCTTTGTGAATCCCCTTTCGATTCGGGATAATCCCATCCCGCTCTAGGGCCGGCATGAACAGCGCCACGCCATAAATTCCGGTGGGCAGCGGCGCAAAGGCGTGTTCGCCCGCCCAGGCGGTGGCGAAGGGCACCAGCGATAGCCAGAACAGAAGCGCGAAATTGGCCCACAGCACCGCGCCATTAATGCGCTTCACGAGGTGGAAATAGTGATGGTGATTATTCCAGTAGATGGCGATGTAAGCGAAGCTGAAGGCATAGGCAACAAAGACCGGCCAGTCCGCCGTAAGGGCGGCGAAGTTGGCCCCCTCAGGGACTTTAAGCTCCAGGACCATAATGGTGATGATGATGGCGACGACGCCGTCCGTCATCGCAAGCAGCCGGTATTTTTCCATACCAGAATCCTCTCGCTTCTGCGCAAATGCAAATTCAATCAAAAAAATGAGTACACCCTCGAATCATTTCTGATTCGAGGGTGTAATGTCGACGTTGTTGCTCTTAACTCCCCGGAGCGCCAGCCGGGGATAATTCCGTCTCAAAGCAAGGCCATCAGGTGATCGGCCCCGGACACTTCGAACGCGCCGGGCGCTTCGACATTCAGGGACTTCACGATGCCGTTGTCCACGATCATGGAATAGCGCTGGCTGCGCCGGCCCATGCCGAACCTGGTGGCGTCCATTTCCAGTCCCAGAGCACGGGTGAAATCGCCATTGCCGTCGGCCAGCATCATCACCTTTCCCCCTGCCTTCTGGCTCTCGCCCCAAGCATGCATCACGAAGGCATCGTTGACCGACACGCAAGCGATGGCATCTATGCCCTTGGCTTTCAGCGAATCGGCATGGTGGACATAGCCGGGCAGGTGCTTGGCCGAGCAAGTGGGCGTGAAGGCGCCCGGCAGCGCGAAAAGCGCCACCTTCTTGCCGGCGAACAATTGGTCCGTCGAAACCGGTTTCGGTCCGCCGTCCTTCATCTGCATCAAGGTCGCCGAAGGAATTCTGTCGCCCGGTTTGATCATTTTGGATTCTCCATTTGAGAGTTGAAAACGCCTGGTTTATGTGGAGGTTGCCGCCGCCCGGTCATGTCGGCGAGCGATGAAAGCCAATGCGTCATCGGCGCTAAGTGGTGGAGAAAAATAGAACCCTTGGCCGAATTCGCAACCGAGCGAAATGAGAAAATAAGCGATCTCGGCATTTTCAACCCCCTCCGCCACCACGCTGCGCTTCAAATCATGGGCAAGTGCTATGATCGAACGAAGCACGCGGCCGGCATCGCCTCCGCCATCGGCATGGCGCGCGACAAGGCTCCGGTCAATCTTGACTATCTCGAAGGGAAGATCGCGGAACTGGCTAAAGTTGGAGGTCCCGGCGCCGAAATCATCCAGCGCCAGACCCGCGCCCAGGGCGCCGAGGCGTGTCAAATGGGAGGCGAGCCTTGAATCGGAAGCCGCGGCACTTTCGGTCACTTCCAGAATGAGCGAGCCCTTCGGAAGGCCGTTGGCGGTCAGGGTCTCGGCCAACAACTCTTCGAATCCCGAATCGCGCAATTGCCGGCGGGAAAGATTGACGCTCACGAAAAGCGGCGGCGGCAACGAAAAATGACGCCGCCAGCGGCACAGATCGCGAGCCGCGCGTTTGAGCGCCAGGGCCCCCAACTCCACGATCAATCCGCTTTCCTCAGAATGGGCGATGAATTCCCCGGGCGGGACAAGGCCCCTCTCCGGATGCCGCCAGCGCAGCAAGGCTTCAAAACCCGCCACATTCAATTCTGAAAGCCGCATGATGGGCTGATAGACGATCTCGATCCGGCCCAGGACGAGGGCCTCGCGGAGATCGGCTTCGAGCGCCGCCGTGTCGGGATGCGCCTCGCTTTCCAGATTCTTGGCATAGACAAGGGCACAGGCGCCCCCCCGCCGCTTGGCGGCGGCCAGCGCCACCTCGGCCATGCGCAGAAGCGTTTCCGGGTCACCCTCGCCACCCGCGACCCCTACACTCGCCGGCGCAAAGATGCTGCGGCCGTCATAAGGGTGAGGCGGATTGCAAAGCGAAACCACGGCGTCTCCCAGCCCTTGCGGCGAGGTCGGGCATTTCGCGAAGAGAAGAGCAAAACCGTCGCCGCCAATCCGGAAGAGTCGGGCCTGGTCCGAGAACCGCTCTTTGAGGCGGCGCGCGGTATGAAGCAGAATCGCATCCCCTCCGGCGTCGCCGATGCTGGCATGTACGGCCTTGAAGCGGTCCAGGTCGATCACCGCAAGGCCGGCCGCCCCTCGACCATCCCCCATGGTCGCCAGCGCATCCATCAGGGCGGCGCGCGTGCCAAGTCCCATCAAGGGGTCTCGTGCGACTGTCGGCGAGGTTTCCTTGCGGTCGGTGATGTCGCTCAAGAGGCCAAGGCAGTCGGAGGGCACATCCCGATCGGTAACGATGCTGGCGCGAAGCTCCAGCCAGCGCCAATTGTTCTTCGGCCCCCGGGCGCGAAACTCCAGGCGGAAGGCCTGGCCGGGAGGATCGCGAAACAGGACCATGGCATCGCGATAGATCTCGCGGTCTTCGGAATGGAGCCTGCTGAGCCAATCAGAATGCGAGAGCGTGATCTTCTGGGCGGGGAAGCCCAACATCAGCGCGGCATCGGGCGACAGGGTAAGCAACTGCGCCCGAAAATCCAGATCGAACACTCCTTGGTGGGCGGCGCCGATGGCCGCCAATGCCAGGTTGGCCACAGGCGCGGAAGGATCAAGGGCCTTGCGGGGCGCCGCTTCCAGAAGGCGCGCGGCGCTGGAGCCGTGAAGGAAAGGAAGGACGGCGATTTCTTCGCTCGCGATGACCGCCAGGGCCAAGAGCACCGCCCCTGCGGCGGCGAAGCCGCCGGTCGTTGCGGGCGCCGTAAGTGTTTCACCCAGCGCGCCCAAGCTGGTCACCGCCGCAGCCACCGCCACGAGGGCGAAAGCGGCGGCTCCCGGGGCGATCACCTGGGCCGCACGCATGCCCCGCTTGCCGCAGACGATGAGATAAAGAGCGATCGCCGCACTGCCAGGCACGATCAGAATGTCGGTAAGGGCGGTCGCGCCGGGTATCCCCAGATAGGAAGCCAGCCCCAGCCCGCACAGCAGATAAAGCGTCATACGGAAATGATCGCGATGCCGGGGCATCACCTCGCGCACCGGAACGATCGAATCCGCCAGTCCGGCGCCCGCAGCCAGCGCCAGAGCCGTGAGGAAAGCCGCAAGCCCGTAGGGGCCGCCGAGGGAGGTGGCAAGGCTCGAATCGAACATGCCGGTGCCGGCGAGCCAGCTCCACAAAAGCATGAACAAGGTGATGGCGACCCAGCGCGGCGCCGAGTGTCCGATCAGGATAGCGAGTCCGGCCATAATCAAGGCCGCGGCGGCAATCAAAGACCCTACGGCGGTGATAAAAATCGCAAACTGACGATTGTGGGAGGCGAGTGCCGGCTCGGTCCAGGCCTGAAGCGAAGGCGGATTGCCCGCATTGGCTACCCTGAGTGCCAGTCCGATCCCGGTTACCGGTGGCATGACCACCCGCCATGCATGTGCACCATAGGCCTTGGCCGGCTCTACCTCGACGCCAGAATCGGAGCTCGCCACCGCCAGGATTGCGGGTCGCCCGCGCCGGGGGAAAAACTTGAGGGCGAGGCCCGGCGGCTGCCCCGCCAGCAGGACACGAATGGCGGGCCTGACGGAATTGTTGGCGACGGACAGCATATACCAGACTGAGCCGTCCGCCTCCGGACCGCCTGGCGCGTGATAAGGGGTCAGTTCGGGCTTGAGATTGAACATGTTGTCCTGGGCGCCAAAATCCAGGGGACGCGGCGCGCCTCCTGCCGCGCGGCCCTCGCCGGTCAACGCCAGGAAAACCCCCAGCAGCGCCAAGAACACCGCCTTTCGCATCAAACCGTTTGACCTCCAAAAGAGCCGGCCCATCCTCAATTCTTAAGTTCAGAGACTTCATCTTCCAGCAGGGCGAACAGGACATGGTCGCTCCACTGGCC
>JBOHKF010000054.1:0-1544 GCA_050729015.1 Rhizomicrobium sp.
CCTTGAGACTGTCGAAATCCATCAATACGTCGTCGCAAGTGGATTTGGGAATCAAGGGTACCGACGCGCCCCCCGGGATTACCGCCAGAAGATTGTCCCAGCCGCCGCGCACGCCGCCGGCATGGCGCTCGACCAGCTCGCGCAAGGAAATCCCCATCGCCTCTTCCACGTTGCAGGGTTTGTTCACATGGCCGGAAATGCAGAACACCTTGGTTCCGGTATTGTTGGGCCGGCCGATGGCGGCAAACCAATCGGCCCCCCGCCTCAAGATCGTGGGCACCACGGCGATGCTTTCCACATTGTTGACCGTCGTGGGACAGCCGAACACACCGACATTGGCGGGAAACGGCGGTTTGAGGCGAGGCTGACCCTTCTTTCCTTCCAGGCTTTCCAGAAGCGCGGTCTCCTCGCCGCAGATATAGGCGCCGGCGCCATGGTGGACATAGAGATCGAAATCCCAGCCATGGACGTTGTTCTTGCCGATCAGCTTTTCGGCATAGGCTTCGTCAACGGCGCGCTGGAGCGCCTCGCGCTCGCGGATGAACTCGCCCCGCACATAGATATAGCAGACATGCGCCCGCATGGCGAAGCTGGCGATCAGCGAGCCTTCCACCAGGGTGTGGGGGTCATGGCGCATGATGTCACGGTCCTTGCAGGTCCCCGGCTCGCTCTCGTCGGCATTGACCACCAGGTAATGGGGCCGCTCCTTCACTTCCTTGGGCATGAAGGACCATTTGAGGCCGGTGGGAAACCCCGCTCCCCCGCGTCCGCGCAAGCCCGATTTCTTGACCGTATCCACCAATGCTTCGGGACCCTTTTCCAGGATCGCCTTGGTGCCGTCCCAGGCGCCGCGCAGGCGCGCAGCATTGAGGCCGGGATCGTGAAAGCCGTAAAGGTTGGTGAAGATGCGGTCGCGATCGGCAAGCATCAGGTTGCCGCCCCCGGCGGTTTCTGTTGCGGCGCATTGCGGTCGCTGGCATCTGCGCCCTCGCGCCTTCTCTGCCGGTCGATCACCGAGCCGTCATAAAGAGAGCGATCGCCGAGCGTGGTGGGGCCGCCAGCGGGCTCGGAACTGTGCCGGCCCTTTTGCGGTCCCGGCCTAACGGGCCGCCCGGCGCGCAGATTTTCGATCAGCTTTTCAGCGAGCGGCCCATCCATATCCTCGTAGAAATCCTTGCCGATCTGAAGCATCGGCGCGTTCACGCACGCGCCCAGACATTCGACTTCCATCCAGGTGAATTTGCCGTCGGCCGAGATTCGATGCTGTTCGGGACGGATGTGCGTCTTGCAGGCTTCCACCAATTGATCCGAACCGGCGAGCCAGCAGGGAGTGGTGGTACAGACCTGCACCAGATGGGTGCCCACCGGCTCAAGGTTGAACATGGTATAAAAGGTGGCGACTTCAAGGACCCGGATGAAGGGCATCGAAAGCCGGCGCGCCACGGTTTCGATCATCGGATGCGTGACCCAGCCTTCCTGCGCCTGCCCCCGCCAGAGAAGCGCGATCACGGCCGACGCTTGGCGACCTTGCGGATATTTTGCGA
>JBOHKF010000055.1:0-11962 GCA_050729015.1 Rhizomicrobium sp.
ATGATTCACCAAGCCGTTACATTCTCCGTTGCCCAGCCCCCGGCGATCTCAAAAGCTGGGCGGCTGGAAGGTCTTGGGGGCGGGACTGACGACGTGAAATCCGTCGGGCTCGACTTCCAGAACCGCCAGGCCGCGCTCGGAGGTGCCGTCGGAATTGAAGCGGAAAATCCCATTCACGCCGGCAAAGCCGTTGGGGTCCATCAGGGCTTGGGGCGTGAAGCGATGGTAGGCGGGACCGTTCGCCAGCAGTGCCACCAGCGAGATGGCGTCGTAAGCCAGCGATGCCAGTTGCGGCGGGGCTTTGTGGAACGTGTCGCGATATTTCCGGACAAAGGCGCTGTCCGCATCGGGGGCCGGCGCCGCAAACCAGCCGCCATCGAGCGTCTGCTGCCGGTTAATGGAGGGATCGTCCCATAAACCGGTTCCCAAAAGCTTCACCTTTGCCGGATCGAGCCCGTTGAAGGCCAGCGATGGCGCAATCGCGTCGAGCACGCTTCCGGCTTGCGCGATCAGGATGGCGTCGGCACCGCTCTTCGCCACCGCCGCCGCCGGCGCCATCACTGCCGCCGGGTCGGGAGCGAAATGCTCCACGTCGACCGGCCGGCCGCCCGCATCCTTTACGGCGGCGTCAAAAGCGCTTGCCACCACATTGCCATAGGCATTCTCGGGCACCATGGCGGCAAAATTGCGGTGCCCCTGGGTCGCGGCATAGGCGATGACCCGTCGGACTTCGCTTTGCGGCATGAAGGACAACAGATAGACGCCATTGCCCGCAACGCTCTTCTCGGTGGAGAAAGCAAGCACCGGAACCGCGCGATCGCGCGCCAATGGGGCCACCGCGGCCACCGAGCGACCGAAGAGCGGGCCAATGATGATCTCCGCCCCCTCGTCCAGAAGCTTGGCCGCCGCCGCCCGTGCGGCTGCCGGGGTTGCGTCTTCATCGGCGGTCATCAGCAGAAGCGCGCGATTCCCGCTGTCGAACAGGGACAGTTCGGCGGCTCCCAGCATTGCCGTCGCCAGGGTCCTGGTTGCCGGCGTCGGGCTGGAGAAGGGAAGGATGATGCCGACCCTGACCGGCGTCATCCCGGAGGGGAGATTGGGAAGGCGCAGGAAATTGCGCTCATCCTGCTCCATCGGGTTGCCGGCGGGAGGCGTTTTCGGGGCCGCGACCTCCGGCTGGAGGGGCACCGGCTTGGGGGGCGCGCAGGCGCTCAAAGCCGCTATCGCGGCCGCGGCGGCGATGGCACAAAGACGGCCGGACAATCCTTTCGGTCGAAATGCGGCAGCACCGATCATCGTCGAGTTCCCAATGCGATCCCCCTCAGGCGGGCAGGCATAAAACGCGCGTCGTCCTCAAACCGCAACATTCGGGCACATCCAAAGCGGGTTTGGCGGCCGGTCTTTATCTCACCGCGACGCCGATCGGCAACGCCGCCGACATCACCCTGCGGGCGCTCGAGGTGCTTCAAGGTTGCGATCTCATCGCCGCCGAGGACACAAGGGTCACGGCCAAACTGCTGGCCATTCATGGTATCGCCAAAGGGCTTGCAGCCTATAACGATCACAACGCGGCACGCGCGCGACCCCACCTCCTCAAGCTCTTGCGCGCCGGTGCCCGCATCGCGCTGGTGAGCGACGCCGGCACGCCGCTGGTATCGGATCCAGGGTTCAAGCTGGTCCGCGCTGCCATCGCCGAAGGCCTTGGCGTCCACGCCGTGCCCGGCCCTTCCGCCGTGCTCGCGGCCCTGGCGCTTTCGGGCCTTCCTTCCGACCGCTTCCTGTTCGTCGGCTTCCTTCCCGCCCGGCAGGGCGAGCGCTTGTCTCGATTGGAAGAACTGAACGGCGTGCGGGCCACCTTGATTTTCTTTGAATCCGGCCAGCGTCTCGGGGAGTGTCTGAAGGACATGGCCGCCCGGCTGGGCGGGCGGGACGCCGTGGTGGCCCGCGAGCTGACCAAACTTCACGAGGAGGTGCGCCGGGATAGCCTGGCGTCTCTGGCGCAGGTTTACGGAGGAAAACCTCCGGCGAAAGGCGAAGTGACGGTACTGGTGTCCCCACCTCGGCAAGAAGCCGGGGCCGATTTGCGCCTTGTGGACCAGGCTCTGGACAAAGCGCTTATCTTTATGCCGCTCAAGCCCGCCTCCGAGATGATCGCCGGCCTGCTCGGGGTCTCCCGCCACGCCATCTACGCGCGGGGTCTGGAGAAGAAGAGTGGCTGATCGCGAGCTGGCGGAAAGACGCGGTCGGCGCGGCGAGGCCTGGGCGCTGTGGTTCCTGCGACTCAAAGGCCATCGCATTCTCGGCCGCCGTATCAAGACGCGCGCCGGCGAGATCGATCTGGTGACGCTTTCGCCGTTGGGCCCGGTGTGCTTTGTGGAAGTGAAAGTGCGATCCACGGCCGCCGGCGCCGCCGAAGCGGTGACCGCGGAGCAGCGGACTCGCATCGCCCGCGCCGCATGCCTATATCTGGCGGCGCGGCCCAAGCTGGCCCGCCGCGGGGCGCGTTTCGATATCGTCACGGTGGTGGGCATACCCAGGCATTTGCCCGATGCCTGGCGGGCGGATGGATAGGACGATGACGCTGACGGTGGCGATCCAGATGGACCCGATCGAGAGGATCGATGTCCTTGGCGACTCCACTTTCGCGCTGGCGCTCGAAGCCCAGGCGCGCGGTCATGCGCTTCTCTATTACGGGCCGCGCGATCTGACCTTTCGCGAGGGGACGGTGACGGCGCGGGTGAGGCCGCTTGCCGTGCGGGCGGTCAAGGGCGATCATTTTTCCCTGGGCGACGCCTTCGTCCAGCCGCTGGCTTCGGCCGACGTGGTCCTGATGCGCCAGGATCCGCCTTTCGACATGGCCTACATCTCCGCCACCCACATTCTGGAGCGCATCCACCCCGCGACCCTGGTGGTGAACGATCCCCGGGAAGTGCGCAATGCGCCCGAGAAGCTTTTCGTGACCGAGTTCGGGGATCTGATCCCCCCCACTCTTATCACCAGCGACCGGGCCGAAATCCGCGACTTTCGCCAGCGCCACCGGGAAATCATCTTGAAGCCCCTTTACGGAAACGGCGGCATGAGCGTGTTCCGCATCGGGCCCGATGACGAGAATCTGGGTTCGCTGCTGGAGATGTTCGCGCACGTCTACCGCGAGCCGGTGATTGTGCAGCGCTATCTGCCGGAGGTGCGCAATGGCGACAAACGCATCATCCTGGTGGATGGCGAATTTGCCGGCGCCATCAACCGCATACCCGCCGCCGGCGAGGCACGCTCCAACCTGCATGTCGGCGGCAAGGCCATGAAGACGGAACTGGACGCCAGGGAACGGGAGATCTGCCGGGCGATCGGGCCGGAACTGAAACGGCGCGGCCTGATTTTCACAGGAATAGACGTGATCGGCGACTATTTGACGGAGATCAACGTGACCTCGCCAACCGGAATCCAGGAAGTCAAGCGCTTCGGGGGCGCCGACATTGCGCGCCTGGTATGGGAGGCGATCGAGGCCAGGAGGCAAAGCCGGTGATCACGGTACGCAAGGCCCAGGACCGGGGCGCGACCAAGATCGACTGGCTGGATTCCCGGCACAGTTTTTCCTTTGCCGACTATTACGACCCGGCGTTCGAGAGTTTCGGCGCCTTGCGGGTCATCAACGAGGACTGGATCAAGGGTGGCGCGGGATTCCCGCCACACCCGCATCGCGACATGGAAATCGTCACCTACGTCCTGGAAGGCGCGCTTGCCCACCAGGATTCGAGTGGCGGCGGCGGCGTGATCCGTGCCGGGGAGATCCAGCGCATGAGCGCCGGCAAGGGAATCGTCCACGCCGAATTCAACGCCAACCCCGACCAGGCCTGTCACCTGCTTCAGATCTGGATCATGCCCTCGCGCCGCGGGCTTGACCCCTCCTATGAACAGAAGCCACTTGATGCCAAGGCCGTCGCCAACAAGCTGGCACGCATCGCCGCGCCCGATCCGCAACCGACCGAAGTCCGGCTGGTGCAGGATGCCGAGATTTGGGCCGGCCAACTCGATGCCAATGTCGAAGCCATCCATCCGCTGGCGCCGGGAAGACGGGCGTGGATTCAGGTCGCCAAAGGCGAACTGCGTCTGGCGTCGGAAACGCTGTTTGCGGGCGATGGCGCGGCGGTGACCGATCAGGAGCAGATCGCGCTGCGCGCGCGCGCCCCCAGCGAAGTGCTGCTGTTCGATTTGAACTGATTTCCCGCTCCCCGTCGCGGCGGCGCCGTCCACAGCGGCTATTCCGGGGCCGGCGCGCCCCGGGAAAGGACGGATGGGGCAACGTCATCGAACCAGCCCGAACCGGGTTTTGTACCGCGCGTCGATGCCGGAAAGAGGGAAATAGATGAACACGTCGGTGGTGCCGAATTGGCGGTCGATCACCGCGCCCTCGCCGATCGAGCAGCCGGCGCGGACATAACCCTTGAGCAGCGGCGGCAAGCTCAGGAGGCCTTCGCGCGCGTCCACGCCGGCTTGCGGTAGGCGATTCATTTCCACGAACAATTCGCGCCGCGCTCTCACCCGCAGGCTTTCCGGCATGGCGTGGAAATGATGCAGATAGGAGAGCGGCAGGGCCAAGCGGTCGGGATCGTTGCCGGGCAGCGAAGCGCAGCCAAACATCAGATCGATCTCGAAGCGCGCGACATAGGCCATCAGCCCCTTCCACAGAAGCTGCATGGTTCCGCGCCGGGCGCGATAGCTCTTGAGGACGCAGGAACGGCCCAGCTCGAGAAATTCCGTGTCCCGGGGCAGTCCCCGGAGCATGGGTGCGATGTCGTATTCGCTGGCCGTGTAGAAGCCGCCCGCCCGCATTGCGTCCGGCTCGCGGGTGAGCCGGTAGGTGGCCACCACCAGAGGTTGACCGTCTTCGTCATGGGCGGTGCGGTCCACGACCAGAAGGTGATCGCAAACATCGTCATATTTGTCGAAGTCACGGCCCAGTTCACGCATTCCGGGCGACGGGGTCGCGCTCATTTCCCGATAGAAAACGTTAAAGCGCAGCCGCTGAGCCTCTTCGACCTCGTGCTCGGTCTCGGCCAGACGCACTTCCAACGCGCCGGAGGTGGCCAGGACCGGCCATTGCTCCAACAGGCCTTCGAACGGTCCGGCTTCGTAGATGTTGACCACGACCTTCAACGCCCCGGCCGGGAGACGAGATGACGCCCGCTCTCGGCAGATTTATATTATAGCCCAAGGACTTGGGGCCGCGCAACGCGCGGCGACCGTAACCGCGGGAGCCGAGCGCGGTTCATCGAGACGGCGATCGGCTACTTAAGTATTTGTTTCGTCGCAATTCCCGACGGAAAACCGCGTCACCCTTTTCCGGGAATTGCGCTAGGCCGTCCTTTGCATGCGGTGCAGCAAGCCGAACAGAACCAGGGCGGGAAGGCCGATCAGGCCGCAACCGACGAAGAACAGGGCATAGGCATGCAAAAGGCCGAAATGCGAGGAAAGCCCCTCCACCGTGACCCCGGAAAAGCCCTTGAGGATCTTGCCGGCCCAGGCATAGGTCGAAGACAAGAAGGCGTATTGGGTGGCGGTGTAGCCCAGGCTCGTCAAGCTCGACATGTAGGCCACCAAGGTCACTCCCGCCATGCCGACGCCGAAATTGTCCAGCGTCATCACCACCGCGAAGCTGAAGGGATCGTGCGCGTAGGGGAGCACCGCGTAGAGAGCGGTGCCGAACATCTGCCCCAGGCAACCCACCAGCACCGCGGGCATCAAGCCCCGTCTCAAGGAAAGATATCCGCCGGCCGCGACGCCGAGAAACGTGCCCACCAGCCCGAAGCTGCCGCGGATCGCGCCCACCATGTCCTTGGTCAGTCCAAGATCCACATACATCGGGTTGTACATCGGGCCGCTGACGAAATTGGGAAGCTGAAAAAGGCTTATCGCCAGCAACATCAGCAGCGCCGGCGCCCCATGAGCCCGGAAGAATGTGATGAACGGGCCCGCTACGGCATCGAAAATGCCGCCGGCGGTGGAAAGCGGCATCGCTTGTGCCTTCAGGGCCATCACCTGGTCGGCCCGCTTGGGCTCGCGCGCAACCAGGCAGGCGATCACGCCTATTCCCATCAGCGCGGCGTAGACCATGTAGGCTGCGTTCCAGCCAATGCGCTGGGCGATGGGGAGGATCACGGCCTCGGTGCCCAAAAGAGCGATGCGAAATCCGAAGGTGTAGGCCGAGGTCAGAAGGCCCAAATCGTCGGCATCCTTCGCACTTTCGATCCGCCAGGCGTCAATTGCGCTATCCTGGGTTGCGGCAGAAAAGGCCACCAGCAGCGCCGCCGCTCCCAGAGCTGCAAGCCCGTGCCCAGTGCCGATGAAGGCCATCGCCAAAAGCCCCAGGCCCGCGAAGAGCTGCGCCAGCAGCATCCAGGCACGCCGCCGCCCCAACCGCCGCAGCAACGGCACAGAGGTGCGGTCCAGTAGCGGCGCCCAGAGAAATTTCAGCGAATAGGCGATGCCCACCCAGGAAATGAATCCGATCGCGGCCAGTGGAATGTGCAGGTCCCTGAGCCAATAGCCGAAGGTGTTGCCCACCAGATTGAAGGGCAGGCCCGAGGAAAAGCCCAGGAGCGCCATGATAAGGACGCGGGCGTTCAAATATTCGCGGAAAGAACGATGCCGGCGGGTCATGGATAGAACCCGATGCGATGAACCAGGCCGAACGGCCCGGTCCTGCGGGGCGGGCCGACGCCGGTTCCGTGCATAGCGTGATCGGCTGAAATATAAAGCCTGGCCCGCGCCAGGCTACCGGTCATGGGCATTTTGCGAAACCGCGATCGCGTCCGGCGAATTGCCGCGACGTCGTCCTAAACATAGTCGGCCGCCACGGTTTCATCGAGGCGGGGTTTGACGCTGCCGACACGGTTCAGGACCGCGCTCCCGATAACGGCGGTTACGAAATTGAGAGACAGGGCGCTGAGGGCCGCATAGCAGGGCACCGCCATGCCGAAAATGTGCAGGACATAGATGGAGCTTTTGAGGCCGAGGCTCCAAGCCATGGCGGTTCCGGCGGAAATGCCCGCCGCCCAGCCGATGAGAAGAGCCATCGGATGCAAGGCTCGCGTAAACAGCGCCACCAGCACGGCCGGCACCGTCTGGCAGATCCAGATCCCCCCCAAAAGCTGCAGCTCGATGGCATAGGAGCCTTTAAGCGTCAGCACGAAGAACAAGGCGCCCAGCTTCACTGCGAAACAGACCAGCTTTGCCGCTTGCGCCTCGCTTCTGGGCGTGCAGTTGGGAACGAGGAAGTCGCGATAGATATTCCGGCTGAAGAGATTGCCGCAGGCGATGGACATGATCGCGGCCGGCACCAGGGCGCCGATGCCGATGGCGGCGAAGGCAAGGCCTGCGAACCAGTTGGGGAACATGGCGAGGAACAGGGCGGGTACCGCGAAATTATTGCCGAAACGGGCAAAGGCGGGATGAAAGCCCGGCATGCTTTTGACGCCGGCGGCCACCGCCATGAAACCCAGGAGCGCCACCAGCGCCAGCGCGACGGAATAGATGGGAAGGATGATGGAATTGCGCTCCACCACCCTGCGGCTGGAGGAGGAGAGCACGCCCGTCACCGCGTGAGGGTAGAGGAACAACCCCAGGACCGAGCCCAATGCCAGCGACGCATAGGCGAACTCCGGCCCCAGATTGCCGGCGCGGCCTTTTGGAAGCAGCAGCATTTTCGGATCGATGGCCGCGAAGATCTTCCCATAGCCGCCCAGCTCGATGGGGATTACCACGATTGCGGTAATTACGGTGACATAGACCAGAACATCCTTCACCACCGCAATCAGCGCCGTGCCGCGCAAACCGCTCGAATAGGTGTAAAGCGCCAGAACCGTGAAGGCGATCAGGAGCGGCAGGTCGGGAATCGCCGAAAGTCCCGGCAGATTTTGAATCCTCAATGCGGCGATCACCACCTGAAGGCCCAGCAATTGCAGCGCAATATAGGGAATGGTGGCGGCGATGCCCGTCAGCGCCACCGCCAGCGCCAGGCTCCTGGATCCGAAACGCCCCCGCACGAAGTCGGCGGCGGTGATGTAGCCATGCGCCCGGGCCACCGACCACAACCGCGAAAATCCCACGAAGAGAAGCGGATAGGCGAGCATTCCGTAGGGAACGGCGAAAAAGCCGGCCGCTCCCGCCCCGAATATCAAGGCGGGCACGGCGATGAATGTGTAAGCGGTATAGAGATCGCCGCCCAGAAGAAACCAGGCGATCCAGGTGCCGAAGCGCCGCCCCCCCAGGCCCCATTCGACCAGTTGCGAAAGGTCGCCTTTGCGCCAGCGGGAGGCAAGAAATCCCAAGCCCGTGACGCCTGCAAACAGCACCAGGAACACCGTCAAGGTGATGGGATCCGGTTTCAAAATTCCCCCACCCGTTCCGGCCTGCTATTTTCTCAGTTGCGTGGTTGTGACGGGGCCCATGCCCACCAGTTCCAGAAGCGCCGGCTCATCCTTGGCGCCGTCCCAATGCACCTTGCCGGCGAGGTCGGTGACCACGCTGCCGGCCGGCATGGGAAAGGCCTTGGATGGGTCGAAAACATCACTGGAACTGACCCACCAGGTTCCCGAGATCACATAGGCATAGCGGTCGGTGCTGTGGAAATGCGGCCGGCTGAAATTGTGGGGCTTCCAGCGGATCAAGATGCCGTACAGCTCCGGCTTGCCGGGATCGCCGAAAATCACCGCCTGGTCGCTGCCCCGGCCCATTCTCCACGCGATGTCTTTGGGCGGAGTGAAGACGATGTGGCTGGGATCGGGCACGGGGTAATCGGCCGCCGAAACCGCCGTGAGGGCCAAAAGCGATGAAAGTGCCGCCGGCGCCAGAACACGCATCATTGCCTCCCGGATTTCTCGAATGGTAGGGGCAAGCATCGCCGATGCGCAATCGGGCGCGAGAGAAGTTATTTAGCGAGAACGGTAAAACCATCCTTCTTGAACACCCGGCGCGCCGGCGCGGAGGAAAGATAGCGGAAGAAGTCCTTTGCACCGGGCTTGGCGCCCTTGACCAGCCCCACCGGGTAAAGAATGGGGAGGTGGCTGGATTCAGGGAACACGCCCACGACTTTCACCCTGGGTTCGGCCTTGGCATCGGTTGCGTAGACAATCCCCAGCGGCGTTTCCCCCCGCGCCACATAGGCAAGCGCCATTCGCACATCTTCCGCCTGGGCCAGATGGCTCGCCATGCTGTTCCAAACGCCAAGCGACACCAGAGCGGCGCGGCCATAGATGCCCGCGGGTACGGACTGGGGATTGGCGATGGCAAGCCGGCCGCCGTGAAGCGCCGCCACGAGGGCGAAATGGGAAGCGATGGTAAGTTTCACCGTCGAATCCTTGGGAGCGATCAAGACCAGCCGATTGCCCAGAAGATTCTCGCGGCGCGCAATCAGGCCCTTCCGGTCGAGATAATCCATCCATTGCCGGTCGGCGGAGATGAAGATGTCCGCACCCGACGATTCCTCGATCTGGCGGGCAAGCGTTGACGAGGCGGCGAAGGACACGGCGACGTCCTTGCCAGTCGCCCGCTGGAAATCGATGGCGATTTCCTTCAGCGAATCCGCCAGCGACGCCGCTGCAAAGACCGTCACATCGGCCGCCGCTGCGGGCATGGCGCAAGCCGCCAGCAGCAGCACGGCCAGGATCAGGCGAAATCGGGGCATGAGGCCACTCGTGATATTTACGCCGATATCACGGCGGCGCGCGGGCGGCAAGGCGTTGCTTGGTCGCAAATTCCGGACGGGCGGCTGCCCCGGCATTTTCACGAATTGCCCTTGAGGCGTTCCCGCGCCAGGATGGCGGGCATGGCGGGTCTGTTCTTGCGTCTCTCCATTGGCGATGCCGGCAATCTCGGTCCGGGAAAGGCGCGGCTGTTGGAATTGGTGGAACAAACCGGCTCCATCCGCGCCGCCGCTGCCAAGATGAGACTCAGCTACCGGCGTGCCTGGCTGCTTCTCAAGGACATCGAAAAGGTTTTCGGGACGGTGCTGGTGCGCCGTACCGGAGGCAAGGCCGGCGGCGGCGCCGCTCTCAACAGCCGCGGCCGGGAAATCGTCCGTCATTTCCGCGCCGCCGAACGCAAGGCGGAGCGCGCGGTCAGAGGCGAGCTGGAGGCGCTCGCCAGCCTGAAGGATTGAGGGACGCTTTAGTTTGTGAGCGCGAGCCGGCGATAGGAAAGCGCTTCGGCGATGTGCGGCCTTCGCACCGTCGGCAGGCCTTCGAGGTCGGCAATGGTGCGAGCAACCCGTAGAACCCGGGCATAGGCGCGGGCGGAAAGCCGCATCCGCTCCGCCGCCTCGGCGAGCAGCTTGAGGCCGGAAGGCTCCGGCGTGGCGATGCGTTCCAGAAGCTCGCCCTCGGCTTCGGCATTGGTGCGCGCCGTTTCCTTTTCGAACCGGACGCGTTGGCGATCGCGGGCCCGTGCCACCCGCGCCGCCACCTGGGCACTGGCCTCCGCCGGCGGCGGCAGGGCGAGATCGCCGGCGGAAAGCCCGGCCACCTCGACATGAAGATCGATGCGGTCGAACAACGGGCCCGAAATGCGCGCCTGATAGTCGGCGGCGCATTTGGGGGCGCGGGAGCAGGCCTTCCCCGGGTCCGATAGATATCCGCAGCGGCAGGGATTCATCGCCGCGACCAACTGAAAGCGCGCCGGATAGCGCACATGCGCATTGGCGCGCGCTACCACGGCCTCGCCGGTTTCGACGGGTTGACGCAGGCTGTCGAGAACGGCGCGCTGGAACTCCGGAAATTCATCGAGAAACAGGACCCCCAGATGGGCCAGCGAAACTTCGCCGGGCCGCACTTTCACGCCACCGCCCACCAGGGCCGCCATGGAAGCGGAATGGTGCGGATTGCGGAACGGCCGTTCCCGGCTGATGGTACCGTCCGCGAGTTCTCCGGCCAGCGAGCGGACCATCGAAATCTCCAGCGCTTCGCGCGCATCGAGCGGCGGCAAAAGACCCGGCAGGCGCTGCGCCAGCATGGACTTGCCGGCCCCCGGCGGCCCGATCATGAGAAGATTATGCGCGCCGGCCGCAGCGATCTCGAGCGCCCGCTTGGCGCTTTCCTGTCCTTTGACGTCCTTCAGGTCGAGGCTGGCGCGGGGGCTCGCGGCGAGCTTGGGCTGAGGCGGATTGAGCACCGATGTGCCCTTCATGTGGTTGACCAGCGCGATCAGCGAGGGCGTGGCGAGGATCGACAGATCTCCCGCCCAAGCCGCTTCCGCGCCGCAGGCGGCCGGGCAGATCAAGCCGCGTCGTGCTTCGGAGGCGGCCAATGCCGCCGGCAGCACGCCCGCCACAGAGGTGACCTGGGCATCCAGCGACAACTCCCCCAGCGCCACATAGCCCGCCATCTCTCCGGCGGGAAGCACACCCATTGCCGCCAGGAGTCCCAGTGCGATAGGCAGGTCATAGTGCGAGCCTTCCTTGGGAAGATCGGCGGGCGCCAGATTGACGGTGATGCGCTTATAGGGAAGGGCAAGGCCGATCGCGGCCAGCGCGGCCCGCACCCGCTCGCGGCTTTCCGCCACCGCCTTGTCGGCCAGGCCCACAACATTGAACTGCCCGCCGCCGGAATCGCCAATATGAACCTGGACGTCGACTTCGCGGGCCTCGATGCCCTGGAACGCGACGGTGTAGACATGGGCGACGGTCATTGAAGCCCGCTATCCTTGCCGGTCGCTGCTGCGTATCTCTGTTGGTTGCACGGACGATTGGGCATGATCGCCCGTCTGCAGGGTATGATCGGGCTCGCCAAGTTGACGGCGGCGACGGAATCACTCCGGCGCGATGGTGACCTTGATGCCATCGATCGCATCGCTGCAGATGAGCTGGCAGGATAGCCGCGAATTGGGCTCGACCGCCAGCGCCATATCCAGCATATCGGTTTCCGACTCCGAGCGTGGCGGCAATTTTTCGAGCCAGCCGTCGTTGACATAG
>JBOHKF010000056.1:0-1918 GCA_050729015.1 Rhizomicrobium sp.
CCTACATCGGCGTGGACGGCACCAACACCACCCTCAACAGCGGCCGCTTTCTCATCAATCTCAAACCGAAGGGCGAACGCGACGATCTCGCCGCCATCATGAACCGGCTGGCAGGCGATGCCCACGCCGTGCCGGGGATCACCCTTTATCTGCAGCCGGTGCAGGATCTCACCATCGATTCCACGGTGAGCCGGGCCCAATATCAATTCATCCTGCAATCGGCGACGACGGCGGCGCTCGACGATTTCGTGCCCAAGCTGCTCGCAGAGCTGCAAAAGCAGTCGGCGCTCACCAATGTTTCGACCGAATATATGGACCGCGGGCTTTCAGCCTTTCTCGATGTCGATCGCGACACCGCCGCCCGTTTCGGGATATCCGCGGCGACCATCGACAATGCGCTTTACGACAGTTTCAGCCAGCGCATCATCTCCACCATTTTCACCCAATCCACGCAGTACCGCGTGATTTTGCAAGCCAACCCCAAGCTTCAGGACACGGTGGCGTCGCTTGACAATATCTATCTGCCGTCCGCACAGGGGGGCCAGGTGCCGCTGTCGGCCATCGCCCATGTGGAACAGCGCACGGTTCCCATCGAAATCGATCACTTAAGCCAATTTCCCTCGGCCAGCTTCTCCTTCGACGTGGCGCCGGGTTATTCGCTGGGTTCGGCGGTCAATGCCGTAACCGCGGCCGAGGATACGGCGGGGTTGCCGCCGGGAGTCACCTCCCAGTTCGAAGGGGCGGCGGTCGCGTTCCAGAGCGCGCTCGGCAATGAAGTGCTTTTGATTCTTGCCGCGATCGTCACGGTCTATATCGTGCTGGGCGTGCTCTACGAGAGCTTCATCCACCCGGTGACCATTCTCTCGACCCTGCCCTCGGCAGGGGTTGGCGCCCTGCTCGCCCTCATCGTCACCGGTCACGACCTCAATATTATATCCATCATCGGCATCATCCTCCTGATCGGCATCGTCAAGAAAAACGCCATCATGATGATTGACTTCGCGCTGGAGGCGGAACGCAACGAAGGCAAGTCGCCCACCGATGCGATCCACCAGGCGGCGCTGCTCCGGTTCCGTCCGATCATGATGACCACGGTGGCCGCGCTTTTCGCGGCCCTGCCTCTGATGCTGGGCACGGGCATGGGCTCGGAATTGCGCCACCCTCTTGGCATCACCATCGTCGGCGGCCTGCTGGTGAGCCAGCTTCTCACCCTTTTCACCACCCCGGTGGTCTATATCTATTTCGATCGTTGGGCCCGGGATCTGCGCGAATGGCGGTCGGGACGCCATGGCGGCCCGGCCGCCGCGGCCCTGCCCGGGGAATAGAGTATGAACGCAATCGCCCTGTTCATCCGCCGCCCGGTCGCCACGACGCTGTTGGCGATGGGCCTGGGACTGGCGGGCCTCGCCGCCTTCTTCATGTTGCCGGTTGCGCCGCTTCCCAATATTGACCTGCCCACCATCGTCGTCAGCGCCACCATGGCCGGCGCCAGCCCCGAGGTGATGGCCAACACCGTGGCAACCCCCCTCGAGCGGCATCTGGGCGCCATCGCCGGGGTCACGGAAATGACCTCGCGCAGCTCCGTCGGCAGCGCCCAGGTGGTCCTCCAGTTCAATATCAGTCGCGACATCGATGGCGCCTCCCGCGACGTCGAGGCCGCGATCAACGCCGCTCATGCCGATCTGCCGGCCGCCTTGCGCTCCAACCCCACCTATCGGAAGTTCAACCCCGCGAGCTTCCCGATCATGATCCTGGCGCTCACTTCCAAGACGCTGTCGCCGGCCCAGATTTATGACCAGACCTCCAACATCCTTCAGCAGGAACTGTCGCAGATCCCCGGCGTCGGCGACATCAGCCTGGCGGGTGCCGCACTTCCGGCAGTGCGGATCGAACTCAATCCCCACGCCCTGTTCAAGTA
>JBOHKF010000057.1:0-1722 GCA_050729015.1 Rhizomicrobium sp.
AATATCCTCATGCTGAGCCTGTCGAAGCATGAGGGGGAACGAAAGAACGGATGTTAGCAGCGCTCGCCTTCTATTTCTTTGCCGCGATCCTGATCGCTTCGGCGGTCATGGTGATCGCGGGCAGGAATCCCGTGCACTCGGTGTTGTTCTTGATTCTCGCCTTTTTCAATGCCGCGGGCCTGTTTGTGCTTCTGGGTGCGGAATTCCTGGGAATGATTCTGGTCGTGGTCTATGTGGGTGCGGTTGCCGTCCTGTTCATGTTCGTGGTGATGATGCTCGACATCGACTTTGCCGAACTCAAGCGCGGGGCTCTGCAATATCTACCTTTTGGCGTGCTGGTCGGTCTCATTCTCGTGGCCGAGCTGGTGACTGCCGGGGCGGTATGGGCAATCAGGCCTCAGGCGCTGGCCGCGACCCACGCGGTGCCGGCGGGCGTTCCCAATACCGAGGCTTTGGGACGCATCATCTACACGGACTATGTGTATTACTTCCAGACGGCGGGCATGATCCTTCTGGTAGCGATGATCGGCGCCATCGTGCTGACGTTGCGCCACCGAACGGGGATTCGCCGCCAGGCGATCGGGGTGCAGAATGCGCGCACCCCCGCCATGGCGGTGGAACTGGTGGACATAAGGCCGGGCGAGGGGGCTTAAGGGGTGGTCGGACTTTCCAGCTATCTGGCGGTGGCCGCCATCCTCTTCACTATCGGCGTGGTGGGGATTTTCCTGAACCGCAAGAACATCATCATTATCCTGATGTCCATCGAGTTGATCCTGCTCTCGGTGAATCTTAATTTCGTGGCCTTCTCCGCCTATCTGGGCGACCTGGTGGGCCAGGTCTTTGCCCTTTTCGTGCTCACCGTGGCGGCGGCGGAAGCGGCCATCGGCCTTGCCATCCTGGTGGTTTATTTCCGCAACCGCGGCACGATAGCGGTTGAGGACGTCAATGTGATGAAGGGCTAGGCATGTACGCGGCGATCGTCTTCCTCCCCGTCATCGGCTTCCTGATTGCCGGCCTTCTCGGGCCGGTGATCGGGGCGAGGCCCAGCGAGATCGTCACCACCGCCCTGTTGTTCGTCTCGGCCGCGCTTTCGATCTTCGTCTTCAACGATGTGGCGCTCCAGGGCCACCACTACATCGTTGCGATCCTTCCCTGGCTCCATTCCGGCAATCTTACGGTCGATTGGACGATCCGCGTGGACGGCATCACCGCGGTGATGCTGGTGGTTGTGACGGGCGTATCCAGCCTGGTGCACCTCTATTCCATCGGCTACATGCACGACGATCCGGGCCGACCGCGCTTTTTCGCCTATCTGTCGCTCTTCACCTTCGCGATGCTGGTCCTGGTGACGGCCAACAATTTCCTTCAGCTTTTCTTCGGCTGGGAGGGGGTGGGCCTCGCGTCCTATCTCCTGATCGGCTTCTGGTACACGAAGCCAAGCGCAAATGCCGCCGCCATCAAGGCGTTTGTGGTGAACCGGGTGGGCGACTTCGGCTTCATTCTGGGTATTTTCGGAATTTACGCGGTCTTCAAGACGCTGGATTTTGACGCGGTCTTCCACGCCGCGCCTGCGCTCGCCGGCAAGAGCTTCGTCTTCGCCGGCCACCACCTCGACATTCTCACCACCCTCTGCCTGCTTCTGTTCCTGGGCGCGATGGGAAAGTCGGCGCAAATCGGACTTCACACCTGGCTGCCCGACGCCATGGAAGGCCCCACCCCGGT
>JBOHKF010000058.1:0-1977 GCA_050729015.1 Rhizomicrobium sp.
ACCTTGCGGCTGGTGCCGACCGGCACGGTGGATTTGGTAATCACCACCGTATAGCCGTCCAAGGCTTTCCCGATCTCCTCCGCCGCCGCAAATACATAGGAGAGATCGGCATGACCGTCTCCTCGGCGGCTCGGGGTCCCGACTGCGACGAAGACCGCTTTCGCTTGCGCCACCGCCCCTTTCAAGTCGGTGGCGAACGAAAGCCGGCCCGCCTTGTTGTTGGCCGCGACCACCTCGTCGAGCCCCGGCTCGAATATGGGTATCAGCCCACGACTTAGGTCCTCGACCTTCGCCGCATCCTGGTCGACGCAAACGACCTGATGACCGAATTCGGAAAGGCAGGCACCGGAAACCAGACCCACATAACCGGTGCCGATCATCGCAATATGCATGGTTAACGCCTCAGCAACGAAAGCCTTCTCACCCGAAAAGCGCGCGGCATTCAAGCCTGCATTTCGCCGAAATCCCTTCACATCTCGTTAAGTGGCAGAATTCGGCGGCGCGTCCGGCCTCTTAGTCAATGGAAAGTTTACGACTTGGCGCCAGACTTCCCGCCGCCAAAACAGGAAAACCTCTATGAATTCTCGTGCCATCGCGGTCCGCCCTTGCCCCGATGAGGCCGATGGCTCGACCACCCTGGACCCGCGCTTGCGCGATTTCTCCCAGCCGTGGCTCGACCTCAACGACCGCTCGGTCCTCATCACCGGGGGCACGGGGTCGTTCGGCAAACACTTTCTGAGGACGGTGGTAGCTCAATATAAGCCAAGGCGGCTTATTGTCTTCAGCCGTGACGAGCTGAAACAGTCCGAATTGGCCCAGGATTATACCCTGGAGAGATTTCCCTTCATCCGCTTCTTTATCGGCGACGTGCGCGACCGGGATCGCCTCGATTTGGCGCTCAGGGACGTGGACTACATCATTCATGCCGCGGCTTTAAAGCAGGTGCCGACTGCCGAATACAACCCCTTCGAATGCATTCGCACCAATGTGTTCGGCGCCGAGAATATCGTGACCGCGGCGCTGCGGCGCGGCGTAAAACGCGTGGTGGCTCTTTCCACCGACAAGGCGGCCAATCCGATCAATCTCTACGGCGCGTCCAAGCTCGCCTCCGACAAGATTTTCGTCGCCGCGAACAATCTCGCCGGCGGCGATGGCACCTCCTTCTCGGTGGTACGCTATGGAAATGTGTTTGGTTCTCGCGGCTCCGTGGTACCCTTCTTCAAAAAGCTGGCGGCGGAAGGCGCGGAAAGCCTCCCCATCACCGATCCGCGCATGACCCGTTTCTGGATCACCCTGTCACAGGGAGTCAACTTCGTCCTCTCCAGCATGGAGATGATGCGCGGCGGCGAAATCTTCGTGCCCAAGATTCCCTCCACCACCGTGTCCGACCTCGCCACGCTGATCGGGCCGCGGCTTGTGCAGAAGATCGTCGGCGTCCGCCCCGGCGAGAAGCTGCACGAAACCATGATCCCGGCCGACGATGCGCATGCGACTTTGGAGCTGGACGACCGTTATGTGATTCTGCAGGGTTACGCCGATGGCGTCCGCTCGGCCTATCTCCACCGCGGCGGCAAGCCGGTGCCCGACGGCTTCAGCTATTCGAGCAACACCAATCCCGAAAAACTGGACGGACGCGGCCTCCAGGCCCTCCTGCAAGCAGCCTATGCCTGATTTTGCGGGTGCAGCCGCGCTCCCGCAATGGAAGCTGGGATTGGGCACGGTGCAGTTCGGTCAAGCCTACGGCATCTCCAATCACAGCGGCCAGGTGCCCAGGGAGGAAGTCCGCGCCATCCTTGCGGAAGCGCGCCGAGCCGATGTCCGGTTGCTGGACACGGCCGCCAATTATGGCCAGGCTGAAGAGGTGCTGGCATCGCTAGACACATCTTGCGCGCGCATCGTCACCAAGACCATCGCCCTAGGTCACGGGCTTGATTGCGTGATCGCCCGCGCCCGCCAATCGGCCTCGCTGCTCAATGC
>JBOHKF010000059.1:0-1593 GCA_050729015.1 Rhizomicrobium sp.
ATCTTTCTTTGCTTGAGCGCCGCGTCCATCTGATCGAGTGGCAATCCTATCCGAGCATGCAAGTCAATGCGGATTTCGCCCAGGAAGCGGCAGACGCCCTGCACGAGGCGGGCGCGGAAAGAAATACACCCATCGTCTTTCTTTGCCGGTCCGGTGGACGATCCCGCGCCGCGGCCCAGGCGATGACGCGGGCCGGTTTTCAGAAATCCTTCAACGTCAGAAGCGGCTTCGAAGGGGAGATGGACGCAAGCGGACGCCGCGGCGCCATCAATGGGTGGAAGGCGGCGGGCCTTCCTTGGCGGCAATCATAAAGGGGCGAACATGGCGGGCATAGAAGCGCAATAAGCGGAAAGACAGGGACTAGCCGACAGCGCAAGCGAGCGCGGGCGCGCGGCAGTGGCGTGACGTAATAATTCGAAGCGGGCAATCAGACATGGGACATGTAACGGGCAAACCATTGCGGCCGGATTGGCCCAACGCATGGGCGGCGGTGCGCGAGCGCATGCGCCGGGAGCTGGGGAACGCGGTGTTCGAGGCCTGGATCGGCCCCTTAAGCCTGGAATCCTGGGAACGGGACGAACTCAGGATCGGCGCCGCCAAGCCCTTCGTACGCAATTGGGTGGCGAACCATTATGTGGCGCGCATCGAGCGCGCATTCCGTGCCGAAGGCGCGGAGCCTTCGTCGCTCTGCATCGTGATTTCCACCCTGACGCCGGCGGTCGCCGGCGGCCTGGCGCGCGAGCGGGCATCTCAGGCTTCGGCAAGCATCAGCTATCTATCGCCGCCCGCGCGCGCGCCCGAAGACGATGACGGAGCGCGGGGACTATGGACTCGCATGCTCCATCCCCAGCAGACTTTCGATAGTTTCATTCCCGGGCCGGCCAATGAATTCGGCCATGGCGCTGCGAGAGCTTTCGCCGAGGGTCGGCATGCCGACATTCCCCTGCTCTACATCCACGGCGGCTTCGGCTATGGCAAGACCCACCTCTTGAACGCGGCAGCGCTGGAGTTCCGCAAGTGCGGGCGGCGCACCCTGTTCCTGAGGGCAGAGGATTTCATGCGCCATTTCCTGGGCGCGCTCTATCGCAAGGATACCTTGGCCTTCAAGGAAGAGTTGCGCACCGCCGAAGTGCTGATCATCGACGATCTGCAGCACATCTGCCGCTCGACGGCCACCGCATCGGAATTTCTCTATACCGTCAATGCCTTCGCGGATTTGCGCCGCCGCGTCGTCATCGCCGCGGACCGCGCGCCCCAGGCGCTGGAAGGGCTGGGCGCCGACGTGAAATCGCGGCTGGCCGGCGGCCTCTCGATCGCCCTCGACAAGCCCGATCGCGATACAAGATTTTCCATCCTCAAGGCTCGCGCCGCCGAATTCACCCGCCACAAGCCGGACGTGGCCCTGCCGGAAGCGGTGCTGGAACGCATCGCCGATCTGGAAGATGCAAGTCCCCGGGAGCTCATCGGCATCTTCACCAAACTCGCCACCTATGCGGATCTCACCAAAAAGCCGGTGACGCTGGCGACCGCCGAGGAAGCCGTGGGGCTCCGGGCGGCCCCTGGTCTCAAGACCTCGATCGAGGACATCCAGCG
>JBOHKF010000060.1:0-3792 GCA_050729015.1 Rhizomicrobium sp.
GATCCAGGGTGGTAATGGCGGAAAGACCCGCAACATCGCCGTCGGTCGGATGGCCGTAGGGATGGCTGTCGAAAAACGCCTTGGCGAAGGCGCGCCGCGCCACCGTCGGCGGCATGGTATTGCCTTGCTCCACGGCCTGAATCATCTGGGTACGCATCCGCGCCACCGCGTCGGGGTCGAAACGCGGATGGGTCAGCGCCATCTGCAGGAGATGCATCGCCAAGGGTGCGTTTTCGCTCAAGGTGACGATAGAGATCACCAGATCGTCGCGCTCGGCATTGGCGCGGAACCGGATGGCGTGATCCGCCAGCGCGTTCTGGAAAGCGCGCGAAGCCATGTTGCCCGCCCCCTCGTCCATCAGGCTCGCGGCGAGCGAGGCCAGACCCGCCTTTTTGGGGGGATCGTAAGCCGAGCCGGCTGGAAGCGAGATCGCGAAGGCGACAATGGGAACGGTGTGGTCCTCGCTGAACCAGACCTCGACATTGCTGCCCAGGTCTATCGACCTGAGATCGAATGCCAAGGCCGGCCTGCCCTGCAGCAGGAACGACGCCAGCAAAACCGCGGCTGCCCAGGCCCCGAACCGCATCATTTGGGTGTTCCCGGCTCGAGATAGGCGGTGACGGCATTGCGCCGGAGCAAACCTTGCGCGGCCATTTCCACCCCTTTCGCGGTGACGGCACGGATGCGTTTCGGCCACTCGTTCACATCATCCACGGTGAGGCCGATCGCCAAGGCCTGGCCGTAGGCGGAAGCGAGCGAGAACTGGCTGTCGCGGCGATAGATGACGGAGGCGACCAGTTGCGTCCGGGCGCGGGCGAGATCGGCCGGCCTGGCCTTGGCGGTCATGAAGCCTTGGATCACCTGATCCACCCCCTTCTCCAGAGCTTCCAGCGAAACCCCGGGCCGCGGCACCGCGTAAACGGTGAATTCCGCCGCGTCGCGCACATAGCCCTGATAGGAACAGCCGGCGTCGGTCGCGAGCTTCTTCTCCTCGACCAGTTGACGGTAGAGCGCGGCAGTCTCGTCGCCGCCCATGATCTGAGCCAAAGTCTCGAAGCTTTCCGCCTGTCCGGGCCCGGCTTGGGCATAGGAAGGCACCCGGTAGATGCGGATGAAGATCGGCACCCGGACGTCCGGGCGGACGACGGTCATGCGGGCCTCGGCCAGCCTGGGCGGTTCGGCATACTCCGCGCGCGGCTGCAAGGGACGCGCCCGAACCTTGCCGTATTCGGCCTCGGCCATCACCCGCACCTGCTCAGCCGTCACGTCCCCGGCGATGACCAGGATCGCGTTGTTGGGCGCATAATGGTGTTTGTAGAAATTCTCGGCCGCTACGCGGTCGATGTGCCGGACTTCTTCGGGCCAGCCAAGCACCGGCCGCCCATAGGGGTGGGAGAGATACAATTCGCCTTCCATCTGCTCGACAGTGAGGGCTTGCGGGTTGTTGTCCACCCGCATGCGGCGTTCTTCCAGCACCACCTCCCGCTCGGTCGCCACATTGGCATCGGAAAGATCGAGATTCGCCAGGCGATCGGCTTCGAGGCCCATGACCAGCTTCAACCGGTCGGCGGCGATCTGCTCATAGAAGGCGGTATAATCGTGAGTGGTGAAGGCGTTATCCTCGCCGCCATATTTGGCGATGGTCTGGGCATAAAGATCGCCCGGCACCTTTTTGGTGCCCCGAAACATCATATGCTCGAAGAAATGGGCGAGGCCCGAGATGCCCGGGGGATCGTCCACGGCGCCGACCTTGAACCACAACATCTGGGTGATCACCGGGGCGCGATGGTCCGGGATAACCAGCACCGCCATGCCATTGGTGAGCGAGAACTGGAAAGTCGCAGGATGAGCGCCGCCGTCCTGGGCGCGCGCCGCCAGCGGAGCGAGCGCCAACAGAAGGACGAGCGCCGCTATCCTAGAGCCAGTCAAACCAGCCGCCACTGCTCTTGGATTGGGTGCCTTTGGCCGATGGCGGCGCCTTGGCGGGACTGGCCAGCAGGCGATCGGTGAAGCTCTCGTCGGCACCCTGCATATTGGCTTCGTCCGATTGAAGTTCGGCGCGGATCGCGGGATCGGCATTCTGGACGCCGGCCTGGGCCAGCATCATTCTTTCCGCCGGCGAAAAGTTTCCCTGCATCCGGGCGGCGACGGTTTGCGGATCTTCGGTGTTGAACAGGGCGATTTCGGCCGACGAAGTGGGATCGGTCTGGTTGAGAGGGGCTGCTCCCGGCGACGGCGGGCGCAGATTGAAGTCCGGCGGGATGATCAAAGGCGCCTTGGTCGAGACCGCGAATTCGTCCGGCGCCTGCTTGGTGAGTCCGGCCGCGTCGCGCAGACCGCTGAAAACGCCGCAACCGGCAAGGGCGCCAAGGGCAAGGCCGAACCCCGCCAGACGGAACAGGTTTTCAACACGCATATGGATCAACTCCCAATCGCAAGCGGCGTTCGCCTCACGAGGCTCTGAGCACGTCATAAATGATCGCGATGGCGCCAAGGGCGATGGCGGTGTCGGCGACATTGAACACATACCAGTCATGGCCGAAGGCGTAAAAGTGGAAAAAATCGGCCACCCGCCCATAGACCAGCCGGTCGATAAGGTTGCCCAAGGCTCCGCCGATCACCAGGCCCACACCGATGGCGAGCGAGAGGCTGGTCATCCCCCACAGCCAGTATCCAAGGCCCGCTACAGCCGCTAGCGATACCAGCACCAGGAGCGCCATGCCCCAGATGCCGGAGGCCGGAAACAAGCCGTAGGAGATGCCGGGGTTCCAGACCATGACGAGATTAAAAAAGGGCAAGACCGGAATCGCCTGGCCGGGAGCGAGGTGGAGAAAGCCCGCCCCATAGAGCAGGGCCCATTTCGAACCCTGATCGGCAATCAGAGCCAAACCGGCCGCCACCAGCCCCCATTCGCGCGGCCGGACATGGCTCATGCGTCAAGCAGCTCCAGCGCGGCATCGCAGCGGTCGCACAGATCGGGGTGACGCTGGTGCGTGCCGACCTGGGGCAGCACCATCCAGCAACGGGCGCATTTGCGCCCCCCGGCAAGCTCGACGGTTACGGCAACGCCCGGAACATCGGCAAGAGCGAAAGCTCCCGCGGGAGGATCGCCCAGAGCCGCGCCGAGGCCGGACGTGATGGCGACTTCGGCAAAAGGCACGGAATTGATCCCCTCCCAGTCCGCCCTGTCGCAGACATGAATCGTCGGCAAGGCTTCGAGGCTGGAGCCGATCCTTTTGGCGGCGCGTTCCCGTTCCAGGGCTCCGGTGACGACTCTTCGCAATTCTCGCAGCCGCTGCCATTTCGCGATCAAGCCGGGCGCTCGCCATTCGGCCGGGGTTTCCGGGAAAATCTCGAGATGCACGCTCTTGCTTTCCGGATGGCGCGACGCCCACGCCTCTTCCATGGTGAAGCTGAGAATGGGCGCGAACCAGGTGACGACGCGGCGGAAAATTTCGTCCATCGCCGTCCGGACGGCGCGACGGCGGGGGCTGACCTCTGGGTCGCAATAGAGCGCGTCCTTGCGAATGTCGAAATAAAAAGCGGACAGATCGTTGGTGCAGAAATTGAACAGCGTCGCAGTCAGGCGATTGAAATCGAAGCCGGCGTAATATTCCCGGACCTGCTCATCGAGCCACGCCAGCTTCGCCAGCATGAAGCGCTCCAGTTCGCCCATCCCGGAAACAGCGATCCGCTCGGCGGACGTGAAGTCCTTGAGATTGGCGAGCAGGAAGCGGATGGTGTTGCGCAGGCGGCGATAGGCTTCGACATTGGCTTTCAGGATCTCCGGGC
>JBOHKF010000061.1:0-3443 GCA_050729015.1 Rhizomicrobium sp.
GTCATGTGCGCCGAAGCGGTGGCAGCGCCACGGCACCGCTTCGGCGCACATGACGGCAACTCTTTTTTTCCTGCCAAGGGCTATCAGGGCTTCGAGCCCCTCCTTGAATGCCTCCGTCTGCATGTAATCGGCGAACCCGCGAAAGCTTTTGTTGCGCCAGCCCAGGTTGGGCGAGTCCCTTTTCGCATGCCGCAGGCCGCCCAGCGAAGGCAAGGCAGCGTAACCGATGCGCGCCTGTCCCAGCGACTCTGCCAAGGTATCGGCATTGAACTGCGGATTGTGCCGCGAACGCGGCACGGTGCGGATGTCGGCCACACATTCGATGCCGTAAGCGTTCAAGCGGCCGGTGAACCGTTCGATCGGAAGTGTCGAATGCCCGATGGTGTAGATGGCCCCATCCGGCCATTGTGCGTTGTGCGATGTCAGACGGTTGCCCATGTGCTGTGTGCGAATGGAAAATCGACGAAAGACTTTATCGCGGCCAAAGCCAAGCCGGCAGGCCGGCCCCTTGCGGAACCGGCCGGCCAAGGGGCATGTCCTGACGCCGGGGGCCAGTTTTGCAGCCTAAACCTCAAAGAATTGACTGCCGGCATTGCCATAACATTTGAATAAATCAGCCGGCCTGGGGATATGACTGGGGATATGACTGGGGATATGATAGACTCCGGAAGCGATGTCGCTTTTTAGGAGAACCGCATGACCCCGTTCCTTCCCGATGAAGCAAAAGACGACCTTCTGTCCCGCGGCTATTCGCGCCGGCAGATGCTGCGGGCGGCCACGATGGTGAGCGGCGCTGCCGCAGCGGCGTTTGCCTTCGGCCCGGAATTTGCGCTCGCCCAGGAAGGCACCCCCGCTAAAATCCGGATCGGCTTGAATGAATGCTGGGCGCCGCCGTTTGCGCAGGGGCTCAAAGCTGCCGCCGCCGTTTCCTCCCAGAGCAACCGCTATTCGCCCAATGGCGAGCAGGCCGATCTGGTGAAAGCGATCTCGCGGGTGGAGAACATCCCGGCAGATCATATCTCGACCTGGCCCGGCTCGAATCCCGCCCTGGCGCGCTCGGTCGTCGCCTTCTGCTCCCCCGCCAGGGGTCTGGTCCTGGGTGATCCCAGCTATGAGACCGCGCCGCGCGCCGCGGCCTGGCTGGGTGCGCCCGTCAAGAAGGTGCCGCTCAAAGCCGACTACAGCCATGACGTGAAAGCCATGCTGGCCGCCGATCCCGATGCCGGCCTCTATTATGTCTGCTCGCCCAACAATCCCACCGGCACCGTCACGCCCATGGCCGACATCGAATGGCTGGCGAACAACAAGCCGGCTGGCGCGATGGTGGTCATTGACGAGGCCTATATCCACTGGACGCCCGGCTTCCCCAACGATACCGCGACCCATCTGGCGCGGGCCGGCAAGGACGTTCTGGTCATGCGCACCTTCTCAAAGGTGTTCGGCATGGCCGGCATGCGGATCGGCTATTTCATGGCCCGCCCCGACATCGTCAAGAAGCTTCAAATGTTCGATGGCGGGTTCCTGTCGTTCCAGCTTCCGGTGCCCTCCACCGCCTGCGCCGCCGCCAGCATTGGCGAGGCCGGCATGATCGCCACGCGGCGCGGGGAAATGATCGCCACGCGCACCATGACCGAAGATGCGCTCGCCAGGCGCAAGCTGAAGCTGATCGGGCCCAGCCAGGCCAACATGCTGATGATTGACTGGAAGACCAGGACCGCCAAGGACATGCAGGCCGCCTTCCGTGCCCAGGGGGTGGAAATTGCACGGTCCTTCCCGGCCTGGCCCACGGTTTCGCGCATCACCATCGGGTCGAAAGCGGACATGCAGGGCTTCCTTGCGGCTTTGAACCGGGTGGTCGCGAGCTGACGGCCCTTGTCTTTCCCACATCCGCCTTGGTGCCTTAAAGCCGGCCGGCCGCGGGCGTAGGGCCGGTAGATCTGCTATAGCATTCCCCCGGGGACGAACGGCGGGGCTCTCGTGGTCGATGTTGCGCGGTCGGGCGGCACGATGCTGCGCCTTTTTCTTCTAGGCTCCGCCTTTTCGCTTTCTCTGTCGTCTTCTTGCCTGGCCAAGGGATATTCCCCGCAAGCCATGAACCGCGACCTGATGGAAGTCACGGTCCCGAAACTGGAACGGCTTTACGCGGCGCACAAATATACCGTCAGCCAGGTTGTCCAGTGGTACCTCGCCCGCATCAAGCGCTATGACGGAATCTATCGCGCCGTGGAAACGGTGATGGCGGGTCAGGCCCTGGCCCAGGCCCGGCGCGAAGATGGGGCCGCAGCGGGGCCGCACGGCGCGCTATGGGGCGTGCCCTTGGTGATCAAGGCCAACACCAGCATTCGGGGCGAAGTCACCACCGATGGCTGGGCAGGTTTCAAGATTCCCGGCCATGAGCTGATCGCGCCCAGGGATGCCCCCGTGGTGGCCAAGCTCAAGGCGGCGGGCGCTATCATCATCGGCCATACCAACATGCCGGATTTCGCCAATTCCGACGCCAGCCGCTCCACCTCGTTCGGCCGCACCGGCAACGCTTATGACGTGCGCTTTTCGCCCGGCGGCTCCTCCAGCGGCACCGTCACCTCGGTCTCGGCCAACATGGCGCTCATGGGCACCGGCACCGACACCGCCAATTCCATCCGCATGCCGGTGGCGACCAGCGCCCTGGTGGGTGTTTTTCCGACCCGCGGCCTGGTCAGCATCGCCGGCATCGCGCCGCTCGACTGGATGCTGGACAATACCGGCCCTATCGCCCGCGACGTGACCGACGCGGCGATCGCGCTCTCGGTCATCGCCGGCAAGAAGGCGGGCGACCCGCCGCTCGACAACCCGCCCCCGGACGCCGAGAAAGGTCCTTACACGGATTATCTCGAGGCCGGCACCTTGAAGGGAAAGCGCCTGGGGGTGCCGGCTTTCGTCCTCGAGGGGACGGGCACGCCGTTCCATGGCACGCCCGCCTCGGTGCCGGAATGGGCGGCCGGCAAGCGGGATGCCGACCAGGTGCTGCCGCTCGACCCGCGCACCCGCGCCGCCTTCATGAAGGACCTGGACGAACTGCGCGCCGCCGGAGCCACGGTGGTGATGGACGACAATGTCTTGCCGGACCAGTTCGCCCGGCTCGCCGCCCGCATCGCCACCTATCCCTATGTGCGGGAGGGAATGGAGCATTTCCTGCGCGATTTCGGCCCCGCCCAATACCATTCCATCGAGGATTACGAGCGCTTGGTGGGCCAGCCCATACCTCCCAATCCCATCGGCGAAGGCGCATCCAACAGCCATATCGGCGGTGTCACCATCGATCAGCGGAATATCGAGAGCGATGCGCAGGCGAAGGCCAATTATTACGCCCCCCGGGCCCGCGCCTTGGCCGTCTATCTCGCGACCATGGACCGGCTTCATTTGGACGCCTATGTCTATCCGCCCATCCAGATGCCGCCGCCCGA
>JBOHKF010000062.1:0-1907 GCA_050729015.1 Rhizomicrobium sp.
AAGCCGAAGGGTTGGTTCGCCGAGCTCGCCAGGAACATCAAGGGCGTATCGGAAGAGACCACCACTGGCGTCCACCGGCTCTACATCATGGAGAAGGAAGGCAAGCTTCTTTTCCCGGCCATCAATGTCAACGACAGCGTCACAAAGTCGAAATTCGACAATCTTTATGGCTGCCGCGAAAGCCTGGTCGACGGTATCCGCCGCGGCACCGACGTCATGATGGCCGGCAAGGTCGCGATGGTGGCGGGCTTCGGCGACGTGGGTAAAGGCTCTGCCGCTTCGCTGCGCCAGGCGGGCTGTCGGGTGATGGTGAGCGAGATAGACCCCATCTGCGCCCTTCAGGCGGCGATGGAAGGCTACGAAGTGGTAACCATGGACGAAGCGGCGGCCAAGGCCGACATTTTCGTCACCGCGACCGGCAATGTGGACGTGATCACGCTCGATCACATGCGGGCGATGAAGGATCGCGCCATCGTCTGCAATATCGGCCATTTCGATAGCGAGATTCAGGTGGGCGCGCTGCGCAATCTCCGGTGGCACAATGTGAAGCCGCAAGTAGATGAAGTGGAATTCCCCGGCGGCAAGCGCATCATCCTTTTGTCGGAAGGGCGACTGGTTAACCTGGGCAACGCCATGGGCCATCCCTCTTTCGTGATGAGCGCATCCTTCACCAACCAGACGCTCGCGCAGATCGAGCTGTTCGGCAATTCCGGCAAGTACCAGAAGAAAGTCTATACCCTTCCCAAGCATTTGGACGAGAAGGTAGCCCGCCTGCACCTCGGGAAGATCGGGGCCAACCTCACCGAATTGTCCGAAAAACAGTCGGCCTACATCAATCTGCCGAAATCCGGTCCCTACAAGCCCGACAGCTATCGCTATTAGCGGCGCGGAGTTGCGGCCGAGCAATAACGAGAACAGCTTGATCGGAGCGTTGTTGACGCTTTAGCTAACGGCCATGCGCATGCTCTTCCTCGGCCTGCTCCTCTCCTCGCTGATGCTGTCAGGCTGCGATGCGCTCAGCAGACAGGACGGCGACGCATTCGAGGCGGCGGGCGTCACTTCGGCCCAGTTTGATGGCGACGATCGGAATTGCCGCACCAAGGCAGCCGAATATGTGGCCTATGACCTCCATGGCATGAGCGGCACACGCTACGACCGCAACCGCGCTTTCAACAGAGTCTACGCGCGCTGCATGCATTCCTTGGGCTACCGGCCCCGGCCCTACACCGAGAATCTGCTTCCCGGCTAAGTTCATTCTCAACTTCTGATCCGACTCGCAAATTGGCTGACCACCAGATCCTGGCTTCCTGGCCTGATGTTGCCTTTCACACTTTCTTAACCACAATCCCTATGCGGAATCGCCTCCTCTCGGTATCTTATTGATTCTAAAGTGATTCGCCGAATCGGCGGGGGAGCTTCATGGGGCCCATTTGGGGGCGCGCACCGACAGGCAGCGAGGCGGCTCTCGCCGTCCTGGTGCTCGCGCTTCCCGATCCGGCCCTCGCGGCCGACCGCGCAACCCTGATCATGAGCTTCGATAAGGGCCGGCTTCTGGTCCTCACGGCGCTCGCGGCGGGGGCAGTGGCGCTGGCCATCGCTGCCTCCCTTTGGGCCTTGGCCGAACAGGCCAATGCCAAGCGCCTGGCACGGATGCTGAGGGCCCAGATCGCCCGTGGCAAAGGCACAGTCGCAGCCCGGGATGCGCTCCTGGACGCGAGCCGCGGTGCCCTGGTGGTTCGTCAGATCGACGGCTCGGCCACATTTTCTTATGGCGGCGGCGAGGTCGTTCTTCAATCCTGCCTCAAGGGAGGCGAAGGCGAGCGCCTGGAGAAAGCCCTCATCCAGCTTTCAGGAAGCGGCAACGGTTTCGAATTTTCCGTCACCGATGGGAAAGGCCGCCTCTATGT
>JBOHKF010000063.1:0-6943 GCA_050729015.1 Rhizomicrobium sp.
GGTTGGAGCGAAGGACGCTTCGATCCGTTCACCGAGAACGACATCATGTCTCATGATGCGGCCTATCTCACGGCCGAGACCCAGCGGGCGCGGCTGGACAATCTCGTGTGGGCGGCCGACGTGGAAGCGGCGCGCCGGCAGATGGCGCGCGTCGATCGGCACGCCGTCGCCATCGCCAGGGCGCGCCTTGCGCTTCAACAAGGGCTCAGTCGCGCCCACCGGTTGCTCGTGGGCCTTGCCGGTTCGGCCGATGCCGGGCTTCTGTTCGACTGGGCGCGGGCCTTGCGCGAGGCGCATCACGAGGACGAAGCGCACGCCATGCTCCTTCGCATCGATGCCTCTGTCATCGCCGGGGCGCACACGACACAATGGTGGAACGAGGTCGCAATCGAGGCCCGCGAAGCGATGGCGGACGGCAATCCGCGGCTGGCGCTCGAACTCGTAGATCGCGCCGATATCCCCTTGGGCGACCAATATGCCGGTCAGCAATTCCTGGCGGGCTTCATTTCGCTGCGTCTTCTCAAGGACCCGGCCCGGGCTCTCATATACTTCCGGCGTCTTGGCGCCAGCGTCAGCCGTCCGATCAGCAAATCGCGCGCCGAATATTGGCAGGGCCGCGCTTACGAGACGCAAGGCGACAGGACCGACGCCGATCGCGCCTATCGCCTGGCCGCCCTCTATCCCGATACCTTTTACGGCCAACTGGCGCTGTCCAGGACCGAGCCGGCGCCCATGCTTCATCTGGCCGATACGCAGGTGAAAGCCGTCCCCAAAAGCGAAATTCAGGACGATCTTCTGATGCCCGAAATACGGGTGCTGGCGGATCTGGATCAGGAAACTTACCTGCGCCTGTTCGCCGAACGCCAGGCGGAGCTCAAATCCTCGCCGGGGCATTTGAAGGCGTTTCTTCAGTCCTTGAGCGACTGGGGCTTTGCCGGGATTGCGGTGCGGGTGGCCAAGCAATCCGCTTATGCCGGCGTGCCGATGCCGAACTTTGCCTATCCGCTGCTAAGCCTGCCCTCGTATCCGGCCTCGGGGGCGGCGCCGGAACCCGCCCTGATCCTGGCCTTGATCCGGCAGGAGACCGAATTCGATCCCGAAGCCGTGTCCAGCGCCGGCGCCATGGGCCTGATGCAGGTGATGCTTTCCGCCGCCAAAGGCTCGGCCAAAATGGCAGGATTGCGTTACCGTCCAGGCGATCTCCTGATTGACGCCGACTACAATATCCAACTGGGCATGATCCAGTTCGAGAGCAATTACGCGGGCGAACAAGGTTCGCTGGTAATGGCCATCGCCGCTTACAACGCGGGTCACGGTAATGTGAGAAAATGGCTTGCCGCCAACGGCGATCCGCGGCGCGGAGCCACCGACATGATTGACTGGATCGAAGAGATTCCCTTCGGCGAGACCCGCAATTATGTCGAACGGGTGATCGAGAACATGGAGGTCTACAAGAGCCGGCTCGCGGCCGGCGGCGCGCCACTCACCATCCTGGCCGATCTGTACCGGCCGGAAGCGCCGCCAGCGATGACGCCCTTGCTGCCGCAAGGCGCCAGGACAAATTGAGCCCTATTTGAAGATATCGAGCCATTCGCGGGCCAGCTTTTGCGCTTCCGCGATTTGGCGGGGGCTCATCTCGTCTGAAATCTGGTTGCGCCAACCCTTGGCTTCGTCGCTACCGCGCAAGGCGGCGAGATTGAACCATTTGTGGGCCGCCACATAGTCCTGAACGACACACTGTCCGGTCGAATAGGCCAGACCCAGATTGTAGAGCGCTTCTGCCCGTCCCGTCCGGGCCTCGCGTTCGAATTGCGCTAGCGAATCCCCATCGATGCACGCCACGACACTCTTCCTCCCCTGCCTTTACGCCAAGCCTCCCTCGCGTTGCCGAAAGGGTGAAGCCTAAGAAGCTAAGACGCGGTAAACGCGAATTAGCCACACTGCTTAAGCAGCGTTAGGAAGGGCAAAGCGAACGTTAAGCCGAAGCGTGACGTCCTGGGCTATCGCGCGCGCTGGCCGAACAAAACCTTCTTTTCTTCGTCGTTCGGGGGCCGGCGGAGCTCCGCCCCCAGCGCCCGGCCCTTTTTGACCGCGGGTCGCGCGCTCATGCGCTCCTGCCAAGCCTTGAGGTGAGGGAATTCGTCCAGCTTCTGGAAACTCATCGCCGCCGTCACCCAGCCCCAACCGGCGATGTCGGCGATGGAATAGTTGCCCGCCAGGAATTCCCGCCCGGCAAGTCTTGTGTTCATCACCCCAAACAGCCGATGCACCTCATCGCCGTAGCGCTTCTTGGGATAGGCCAAATCCTCGGTGACGTAATTGAGGAAGTGAAACGCCTGGCCCGCCATGGGGCCGAGCCCGCCGACCTGCCAGTATAGCCACTCCTCGACCTGGACCCGCGCGCGCTCCTCCGCGGGATAGAGTTTTCCGCTCTTGCGGCCCAGATATTGGAGTATGGCGCCCGATTCGAACACCGATATCGGGGCCCCTCCCGGACCGTCCGGGTCCAGAATCGCCGGCATGCGGCCATTCGGTGAGATCTTAAGAAACGATGCCGCGAATTGCTCGCCCTTGCCGATGTTCACCGGTCTCATCACATACGCAAGCTGCATTTCTTCCAGCGCGATGGAAATTTTCCAGCCATTGGGTGTGGGCCAGTAATACAGTTCGATGGCGTCGGCGGGCCTTCCCAATGCCTCCGGTACGCTTTTCCTCTTCTTCGCCCTCACGGCCATCCCTTCGTTTCTGCGCAATTTCAAAAAAGTGTCGAGCGATTCCCCCGGGGCCAACGCGGTGCGCTCATTTTTGCGGTCGCTTGGCCTTCTCCAGAATAGGCTTGGCCGCGGACCCCCCAGGCGCAAGACTCGCGCCAAGAGACCGCGGCCATAACCTTTGCCATCGGAATGCCCTTAATCGGCATCCCTCAGGTCAAATTGACCTCAGGTCAATTCGCCTTATTTCTTCCTCTTCTTCTTGGAGGCCTTCTTCTTCGTGGCCTTCTTGGCCTTTTTCTTCGCAGCCATGATCAACTCCTCTTTCATTCGTTCGGGTCCGAGCGACTCAGGTCGCCCCCCAAAACGTCAGCAATATGAAAGACTTGCATTTGAAAAAGCAACTCCGCCTTGCCTTTTTCGCGGCCGGTGAATTTCCGGAATGCATTTCGACCCGATTTTTACTGCGTTATGCGCATCAATCAGTATACTGATTATTTTGGCGGCCTTGGCACGCGATCCGGACGGATTGGGCATTTTTGCGCGAATCACCCGCCATCCGGCAAATTGAGTCGCCTCTTGAGGAGGGCGTTGACCGCTCCCGGATTGGCCTTGCCGCCTGTCTCCTTCATCACTTGGCCCACGAACCATGCCGCAAGCTTGGGCTTCGTCTTCAATTCTTCGACCTTTGCCCGGTTGGCAGCGATCACTTTCTCGATCGCGGCCTCAATGGCGGTGCTGTCGGTGACTTGGCGCAAACCGCGCGCCTCGACGATCGCGCGAGGGTCGCCTCCCTCGTTCCAAACGATGTCGAGGACATCTTTGGCAATCTTGCCCGAGATCGTCCGATCCGAAATCATGGCGACGATCTGGTTGCTCGCCGCGGCAGGCACGGGCACGTCGGCGATCGAGATGCCATCGCGATTGAGCCGTCCCAATATCTCATTGTTGAGCCAGTTGGCGGCCTGTTTGGCATCCGCACCGCGGGCCATATCCTCAAAATAGTCGGCGAGTTCCCGCTCCGCCACCAGGACCGACGCGTCATAGGAAGAAAGGCCCAGGGCCATGAAGCGCCCCTTCTTTTCGTCCGGCAGCTCAGGCAGCGACCGTTCAATTGCCTGCACCCAATCGGGGTCAAGCTCCAGCGGCAACAGGTCGGGATCGGGGAAATAGCGATAATCGTGGGCTTCTTCCTTGGAGCGCATGGAACGGGTTTCGCCGACTTTGGCGTCGAACAGGCGGGTCTCCAGACGGATGCGCCCTCCTCCTTCGAGAACCTCGATCTGCCGGCGCGCCTCATATTCCACGGCCTGGACGATGAAGCGCATGGAATTGACATTCTTGATCTCGCAGCGCGTTCCCAAGGCCTCGCCCGGCGTCCTCACCGAGACATTCACGTCGGCGCGCATCGAGCCTTCGTCCATGTTGCCGTCGCACGTACCCAGATAGCGAACGATGGCGCGAAGCTTGCGCAGAAAGGCGGCCGCCTCTTCCGACGAGCGCATGTCCGGCTTGGTGACGATTTCCATCAAGCCGATGCCGGAGCGGTTCAGGTCCACATAGGAGCGGTCGGGATGCTGATCGTGAAGGCTCTTGCCCGCATCCTGTTCCAAATGCAGCCGCTCGATTCCGACTTTGCGGATGCTCCCATCCTTGAGATCGATCGTCACCTCTCCCTCGCCGACGATGGGATTCTTGTACTGGCTGATCTGGTAGCCCTGGGGGAGGTCCGGGTAGAAGTAATTTTTGCGGTCGAAGATGCTGTGAAGATTGATCTTGGCCTTCAGTCCCAGCCCGGTGCGCACCGCCAGTTCCACGCATTTCGCGTTGATCACGGGCAGCATGCCAGGCATGCCGGCATCGACGAACGAGACCTGGGCGTTGGGCTCGGCGCCAAAAGCCGCCCTCGCCCCGGAGAACAGCTTGGACTTGGAAAGGACCTGGGCATGAACCTCCAGGCCGATCACCACTTCCCATTCCCCCGTCTGGCCCTTGATAAGGTTGGGGGCGCTCATGGCGCTCGCCACCAATTGGCGGGCTTATGGGTGAAGCGCGCCGCTTCTTCCAGAGCCTGGCCGGCGCGCAGAACCGTGGATTCATCGAATGCCTTGCCGATCAGTTGCAATCCCAACGGCAGGCCTTTCTCGCTCAAGCCCGCAGGCACGGATAGGCCCGGCAGCCCGGCCAGATTGACGGTCACCGTGAAGACGTCGTTGAGATACATCGAAACCGGATCGGATCTCTTTTCGCCGACGGCGAAGGCCGGGCCCGGCGTGGTCGGCGTGAGAAGAACGTCGCATTGTTCGAAGGCGCGGTCGAAATCGCGCTTGATCAGGGTTCTGACCTTCCGGGCGCGAGCGTAATAGGCGTCATAATAGCCGGCAGACAGAACATACGTGCCGATCAGAACGCGCCGCTGGACTTCCGCGCCGAACCCTTCGGCGCGGCTCTTTTCGTAGAGATCGATCACATCGTGCGCATCCTTGGCGCGATGGCCGAAGCGCACACCATCATAGCGGGCGAGGTTCGACGACGCTTCCGCCGGCGCCACGATGTAATAGGTAGGGAGCGCATATTTGGTGTGGGGAAGCGAAACATCCACGATCTCCGCTCCCTGCCCTTTGAGCCAGCCTGCCCCCTTTTCCCACAGGAGACCGATCTCGGCCGGCGCGCCTTCCATCCGGTATTCCTTTGGAATACCGACCCGAAGGCCCTTGATGCCGCCTTCGAGGGCCTTTTCGTAATCTGGCACCGGCACGTCCACACTGGTGGAATCTTTTGGGTCGACGCTGGCCATGGCGGAAAGCAGGATCGCCGCATCCTTCACGGTTCTGGTCATTGGCCCCGCCTGGTCGAGCGAAGAGGCAAAGGCTACGATGCCAAAACGGGAACAGCGGCCATAGGTGGGCTTGAGACCCACGATTCCCGTAACCGCGGCAGGCTGGCGGATCGAGCCGCCGGTGTCGGTGCCCGTGGAAGCCAGGCAGAGACCCGACGCCACCGCGGCCGCCGATCCACCGGAGGATCCCCCGGCCACCAGATTGGCGTTGCTGTCGCGGGCGCGCCAGGGATTGAAAACCGGGCCAAAGGCGCCGGTCTCGCTGGAAGATCCCATGGCGAACTCGTCCAAGTTGGTCTTTCCCAGGAGCACGCCGCCTGCGTCCCAGAGATTCTGGGTGACGGTCGACTCGTAAGGCGGCACGAAATTGCCCAATATCCGGCTTGCCGCGGTGGTCCTCACCCCCTTGGTGCAGAACAGATCCTTGATCGCCAGCGGCACGCCTTCGAGCGCGCCGCCTTCACCCCTCATCAGCCGGGCGTCAGAAGCCTGCGCCATCTCTTCGGCGAGATCGAGTGTTTCGGTGACAAAGGCGTTGAGCCGGCGTGACTCTTCGATCCCCTTGATCAACGCGCCGGTCATCTCGCGCGAGGAGATTTTCCTGGCCCGCAAGGCGTCGCGCGCCTCTGCCAGGCTGAAAGACGAAGGCGACGACGAAAGGCTCATTCCACCACCTTGGGCACCACGAAGAAATTCTCTTCACTCTCGGGCGCATTCTGCATCAAGGCTGCCGCGTTGCCGCCTTCGGTGACCTCGTCCTTCCGCCACTTGAGTTTCTGGGCCACCACCGAGGTGAGCGGGGAAACGCCATCGACATTGACGTCATTGAGCATCTCCACCCATTGGAAAATGCCGCTCAGTTCGACCGCCATCGGGGCCAGGCGCTCCTCGGCAATCGCCAGGCGGGCCAACTTCGCGATACGTCGCACGGTATCCTTGTCCACGGACATGAGGCGTCTCGATCTGCTAGAAAAGGGCGAGACTTGCTAGCAATCGAAGCCGGCACTGGCAAGCCAAAGACCCGATGCCAACGAGAGGAGCGATCATGGCGGTGGTTGAACTTGACGGCCTCGACGTCGCGTCCGGCAAGCGGCTTCTGGGCCTCGATCTGGGGGAAAAAACCATTGGCCTGGCGCTTTCGGACCCGCTTCTAACGGTGGCCACTGCGATGGAGACGCTGGCACGAGGGAAATTCCCGGCCGATGCCGCCCGCTTGGGCAGTATAATAAGTGAACGGGGGGTCGGGGGGCTGATCGTGGGCCTGCCCCTCAAATTGGACGGTCGCGATGGCCCCTCGGCCCAATCGGCAAGGGCCTTCGCGCGGAACTGGGCCGGACACAGCCCGGTTCCGGTGGCGCTATGGGACGAACGGCTGTCAACGGTCGCGGTGACC
>JBOHKF010000064.1:0-2776 GCA_050729015.1 Rhizomicrobium sp.
GGCGTCGTCACCGGCGATATGGGGGTTGGCAAAGACGGCCACCACAAGCCCGACTATCAGCCGGGAATGGAGCTGAGGGCGAAATACACCCTGTTCGCCGAAGGCGCGCGCGGCTCTTTGTCCAAAATTTTGTGCCGGCGCTTTGATCTTCAGGCCGGCCGCCAGCCGCAGAAGTTTGGAATTGGCTTCAAGGAGCTTTGGGAAATCCCCAAGGAGAGGCACCGGAAGGGACTGGTGTGGCACGGTTTCGGCTGGCCGCTGGACAATGGCACGGGCGGCGGGCTCTTCATGTATCACTGGGGCGAGGCCTATTGTTCCATTGGCTTCGTCGTGCATCTGAATTACCGCAATCCTCATCTGGATCCGTTCGGCGAATTCCAGCGCGCCAAGACTCATCCGGCCATCCGTCCCTTCCTGGAACGGGGCCGGCGCCTGGGCTATGGCGCGCGCGCCATCACCGAGGGAGGCTATCAGTCCGTGCCAAAGCTGGCTTTCCCCGGCGGTGCGCTGATCGGTTGCGCGGCCGGCTTCGTCAATGTGCCGCGCATCAAGGGAAGCCACAACGCGATGCGGACGGGAATGATGGCAGCCGAAGCCGCCTTCGCCGCAATTGAAGACGGCCGCGCCGGCGACACGCTCGAGGCTTATGAGCAAGCCTATGCGCAAAGCGCCGTTGCGAAGGATCTGAGGCTGGTCCGCAACGCCAAGCCCCTTTGGTCGCGCCTTGGGACCCTGGCCGCTCTGCCCTTGATCGGATTGGACCTTTGGACCAACCAGCTTCTTGGCATGTCCGTCTTTGGAACTTTGGGGCATGGCAAGGCTGATTTCGCTACTCTGAGAAAGGCCGTGAACTCCAAGCCCTTGGCTTATCCCAAGCCTGACGGAAAAGTTACTTTTGATAGATTGTCCAGCGTCTTCATCTCGAATACCAATCATGAAGAGGATCAGCCGGTGCATCTGGTGCTCGGCGATCCCTCCGTTCCGATTAGGGTGAATTTGCCGGAATATGCGGAGCCGGCACAGCGTTACTGTCCAGCCGGCGTCTATGAGATAGTCGGGGAGGCGGCGCCTGCAACTTCAGGCGATGGGGCAGCTGGCGACGGAGGACAAGGTGGGCTGAGATTTGCGATCAACGCGCAGAATTGCGTTCACTGCAAAACCTGCGACATCAAGGATCCGGCGCAGAACATCACCTGGGTCACGCCCGAGGGAGGCGGTGGTCCCAACTACTCGAATATGTGAGGCTTCCTTGAAGACACATCTGTTTGTTCTGGCATCCCTCCTGGCTCTCGCGGCTTGCGCAGGCACGCCCATTGAAAGCGCAGGCGACGCCACGGTGGACCGGGAGGCCGATGCATTTTCGACCTATCTGTCGGCGCGCTTCGCCGCCGATGAATATGACTTGCCTGCCGCCGCCCGCTATTACGCACAAAGCCTCAAGCAGGACCCGGGCAACGCCGCCATTCTCTCCCAGGCCTATTTCTACGCCAGCGCGTCGGGGGACATCGAAGGGGCGGGCCGATATGCCAGTCGGATCGTGGCCAAGACCCCGGACGAGCGCTCGGCCCGTCTCACCTTGGCGGTAATCGCCTTCAAGCACCGCGACTATGCCGGGGCCCGCAAGAACCTCTCGCTTTCGGCAAAGGGTCCGTTTCAGGCCTTGGTAATTTCCATGTTCGATGCCTGGGCGGCCGCGGCTGCCGGCGATATTCCGGCGGCGACTGCCGATATGAAAGCGCTCGCCGCGCAAAGCGGGGCCGGAGGACTGGCGGCGTTTCACACCGCTTTGATAGCCGATTACCTGGGCGAGCCCGACACCGGGGCGGACTATAAGAAGGCGCTTGCCGCCAATCGCGCCAGCCCCCGCGTGGTGGAAGCCTATGGCACGTATCTGGAGCGGGCCGGACGTAAGGACGAGGCCGCCGCGCTATACCGGAATTATCCCGAGGACCCGGGGGTGGGGCCGATTGCCAAGGCGGGTCTGGAGCGCATCGCCGCCGGAAGAAAACCCGATGCCTTCGTGAGGAGCGCGGCGGATGGCGTGGCCGAGGGCCTGTTCGGCATGGCGGCCTCGCTCAACGACCGGTCGAGCGTCGAGGTCTCGATCCTTTACCTGCGCATGGCGCTTTACTTGAGGCCGGATCTGGCGCTTGCCGACCTTTTGCTGGCGGACCGCTTCGAGACATTGGGTAAGTTCCAGGATGCGGTGGCGATCTATCGCGATATTGACAAATCTTCGCCCTATTACCGAATGGCGGCCACCCAGGTCGCGATGGATGAAACCCGGCTTGACCGCAAGCAGGATGCGCTCGCCGACCTCAAAGCATTGACCGAAACCTACCCGAGCGACAGCGAGAATTGGATCGCCTTGGGCGACGCTTATCGCGATCAGGACAATGACCAAGCGGCGATCACCGCTTACGACCGAGCCGAGAAGGTGCTGGGCATTCCTCAAAAACGCGACTGGCCGCTATTCTACGCCCGCGCCATGGCCGAAGACAAAGCGGGCGAGTGGCCGAGCGCAGAGGCCGACACGGAAAAAGCCCTCAAATTGTCGCCAGACCAGCCGGAGCTTCTCAATTACCTGGGTTATTCGTGGGTGGACCGGAATGAGAAAGTCTCCCAAGCCCTTGCCATGCTGGAGAAAGCGAGGCGGCTCAGGCCCGATGACGGCTACATCGTGGATAGCGTGGGGTGGGCCTATTACCGGCTGGGGCGCTATGACGAGGCGGCCCGCACCCTGGAAGCAGCCGTGCTTCTGGTTCCCGGCGATCCC
>JBOHKF010000065.1:0-4219 GCA_050729015.1 Rhizomicrobium sp.
GGGCCAGGGCATCGCGCTGGCAAAGCATTTCAAGCCTTGGCCCTGGTAGTTGGAGCCGGTGCCCAAGCCCTTCGCCCCCTGAAAGCGGCCCGCTCAGCCCGCCGCCCAGGGATCGTCGTGGAAGGCAGCCACCGGTCGCAGCGGCACGGCGAGCGCCGGATTGGCGCCGATGTAAAGCTCCAGCGTCATCTGGTTGGAGGTCTTGTCCCAGACCATTTGCGGCGCCACGCCGCCCGGCTTGCGAAATGTCCCGCCGTCGAAATCGAACGGTCGCGCCTCGACGCCGTCCCAGCCGGTGGCGAGGTCGGCGGCCAGCCGGGCGCGCATCTGTTGCAACTGGGGGGGCCTGGCGCCTTCAAGAGAGGTGATGTCCGGCGCGCTCACCCGGACCATTCCGTCGGCGCCGATTTCCACCCGCGCCGCGACGATCACGCCATGTCCTTCATAGCCGCCTTCCCAGCGGCCCTGGGGCGGCTGCTGCCTGGCGCAAGCGGCAACACAGAGGAAGGCAAGGACGCTTAAAAATCTGCGCATCGCCCGACTCAAGAAAGGCCCGGCCAGCATAGGCCCGCCGGCGGAAAATGTGGACATGACCGTCATGCCGGGAGCCGGACTTGCCCCGCCCGCGCGCGATTGATAGGGGAGGGCGACGTTTCACCGGGAATTCTCCATGGCGCTTGCGAAGGATTTCCTCAGCCATTCGCTCAACCGCATCAAGCCGTCGCCCACCATCGCGGTGACCCAGAAGGCGCGCGAACTAAAAGCCGCCGGCCGCGACGTGATCGGGCTGGGCGCGGGCGAGCCGGATTTCGACACCCCCGAAAACATCAAGCAGGCGGCAATCGCCGCCATCCGGCGCGGCGAAACCAAATATACCGCCGTCGAAGGCATTGCCGAATTGCGCCAGGCCATCGCCGGCAAGTTCAAGCGCGAAAACGGACTCGCCTACAAGCCGTCGCAGACTTTCGTGGCGCCGGGCGGCAAGGCCATCATCTACAACGCGATGATGGCCACCCTCAATCCCGGCGACGAGGTGATCGTGCCGGCGCCCTATTGGGTCTCCTATCCGGATATCGTGCTGCTTGCGGGGGGGGCGCCCCGGACGGTGGAAATGGGCATCGAAACCGGCTTCCGCCTCACTCCGGAGGCTCTCGAAAAGGCGATCGGCCCCAAGACCAAATGGCTGATCTTCAACCAGCCCTCCAATCCCACCGGCGCCTGCTACACCCACGCCCAGCTCAAAGCCTTGACCGACGTCCTGATGAAGCATCCGCAGGTCTTCGTGCTTACCGACGACATGTACGAGCATCTGGTCTATGATGATTTCGAATTCCGCACCATCGCCGAGGTCGAGCCCGGTCTTTACCACCGCACCCTCACCATGAACGGCGTCTCCAAGGCCTATGCCATGACCGGCTGGCGAATCGGCTATTGCGCCGGTCCCGAGGAATTGATTCGCGCGATGGCCAAGCTGCAGTCGCAATCGGCGACCAACGCCGCCTCGATCTCGCAATGGGCGGCGGTGGAAGCCTTGAGCGGACCGCAGGACTTCATTCCCGGTTTCAGGAAATTGTTCGAAGGCCGGCGCGATCTGGTGGTTTCGATGCTCAACCAGGCGAAGGGACTGGAATGTCCCAGGCCGGAAGGGGCCTTCTACGTCTATCCGTCCTTGCGGCAATTGATCGGCAGGAAGACGGCGAAAGGCAAGGCAATCGCCGGCGACGGCGATTTCGCCGCCGAATTGCTGGAAGCCGAGGGCGTGGCGGTGGTGCATGGCGCGGCCTTCGGGCTGTCGCCGTTCTTCCGCATCTCCTACGCCACCTCCGACGCGATTTTGGCGGAGGCGTGCCGGCGGATCCAGAGATTTTGCGCAAGCCTGACCGCATAACCGGCGCTACCCCGTCAGGCCCGCGCCGGCGCTGCGAAGCGCGGGGAGAGGGGGCTGTGAATTGTATGAATTCCATCATACAATTCGGCGATGCGGGAGTGGCTGGCAATTCAAGACAATGGCGTGCCCATCTATGTTCAGCTCCGCGACCAGGTTGCGGCGGCGATCGGCCGCGGGCTGCTCAAGCCGGGGGCGCGGCTTCCCACCATGCGCGAAGTGGCCGTCGAACTCGCCATCGACCCCAACACGGTGCAGCGCGCCTACGCGGTGCTCGAAGAAGAAGGCCTTCTCGCCAAGGTGCAAGGCCGAGGCAGTTTCGTGGCGGAAAGGCCCAGACCCAGAAGCCGCAGCGCCGATACGCGCCGGATGGCGGCCAAGGTCGCGGCCCAGGCCCAGGCGCAAGGCATCGCGCTCGCAGAATTGGCGGACGCCTTGCGGGCGCTGGAGCGGGGCCTGTGACCGCCCCCGTCTTCTCTTGCGCCGCCTGCGCCAGGACCGGCAAAGACGCCCGCTTTCGTTCCGCCGGATTTCAAGGACACCGATTTCAACGACACCACAGGAGACATCCATGAATCCCATCAGTGCCGTGATATTCGTCGTTTTCATCGGCGCGGCGATTCTCGCCTACCTGGCGCAAGCCCCGCTCTTGATTCCCATCGTCCTCGCCCTGATCGGCATTTTCCTGGGCTATTCCGTGAAGATGGCCCAGCAATGGGAAAAGGCGGTGATCCTGAGGCTGGGGCGGCTTCATGCCGTCAAGGGGCCCGGGCTTTTCATCCTGATGCCGATCCTCGACCAGGTGGCGATGTGGATAGACCAGCGCATCCGCACTTCGGAATTCAGCGCCGAGCAGGCGCTCACCCGCGACACCGTGCCGGTGAATGTCGATGCCATCATCTTCTGGATGGTGCACGATGCGGAGCGCGCGGCTTTGGAGATCGTCGATTACAACAGCGCGATCCAGCGGGTGGCGCAGACGAGCTTGCGCGAAACCATCGGTTCTTCGGTTCTCTCCGAACTTCTCTCCGAGCGCCGGGAAGCCGATGCCAGGCTCAAGAACGTCATCGGAACCAAGACCGCGGAATGGGGCGTGACCGTCAATTCGGTCGAGATTCGCGACGTCGCGATCCCGCCCAATCTCCAGGATGCGATGAGCCGCCAGGCCCAGGCCGAACGCGAGAAGCAGGCGCGCGTCATCCTGGGCGCGGCCGAAGAGGAAGTGGCGCAGCGCTTCGTCAATGCCGCCCGGCAATATGCGCAGTGCCCCGAAGCGTTGCAGCTTCGCGCCATGAACATCATCTATGAAACCAGCAAGGACCGCGGCGCCACGATTCTCATTCCCTCCCACATGGTGGACGCGATGAATCCGGGGGTCGCTTTCGCTTTGGCCGGAAAGACGCAAAACGCCGCTGCCGCCGCGGCCGGTCCGTCCGTGCCGGTGGCCGGAAAGACCCCGCAATGACGGCCGGCGGCCGCACGCAACCCTAAGAGCCGCCAGGGCTTTTTCGGGCGACCAAGGGAGGCACCGGAGGGGCCTTGACCCCGGCAATTGAACGGCGCGAGCATCGAGGGGCGGGTTGGAAGGCCCGAACGCGGACGCGATGCGGTCTCGCCCACCTCGTCCGCCCAAGGAGGCGCGCATGGCCAATTCCGCAAGCAAATCAGGTCCCCGCGCCATTGCCTTGATCGGGCCCTATGGCAGCGGAAAAACCCTGCTTCTGGAAAGCATCGCCGCGGCCACCGGCGCGATCACCCGCAAAGGTTCGGTGACCCAGGGCACCAGCTTGGGCGATGTCTCGGCCGAGGCGAGAGCGCGGCAGATGAGCGTGGAATTGAACGTCCTTTCGACCCGATATCTGGGCGAGGATTTCACCTTTCTGGACTGCCCCGGTTCGATCGAATTCTTCGCCGACACCAGCACCGTGCTTGTCGCGGTGGATGCGGCGGTCGTGGTCTGCGAGCCCGAACCCGCGAAAGTACAGATGCTTCAGCCGTTCCTGAAGACCCTGTCGGATGCGAAAATTCCCCACTGTCTTTTCGTCAACAAGATCGAGCATGCGACCGGTTCGCTTCGCGGCCTGTTGGGGCAATTGCAAGCGGCGAGCGAGAAGCCCTTGCTCATCCGGCAGATCCCCGTCTGGGAAGGCGGGGAAGCCACCGGCTTCGTGGATCTGGCGCTGGAACGGGCCTTCGTCTATCGCCCGCACGCGCCTTCGGAAATCATCGCCATCGAGGATCTCGGCCGCGAAAAGGAAGCGCGCTTCCAGATGCTGGAGCGGCTTGCTGATTATGACGAGCATCTGATGGAGGAGTTGCTGGGGGATGTGGAGC
>JBOHKF010000066.1:0-1822 GCA_050729015.1 Rhizomicrobium sp.
GTCGCCAACTGGATCACCGAGTGGTGCGCCTATCATCCTTCGGTGAAGGAGGGCCTGGGACTGAAGTCCGGCGAGCGCATCGCCGGCTTCATCTATATCGGGTCCCCGGCCAAGGACCTGGAGGAAAGGCCGCGCCCGGAGATGGACCGGATCGTGCGGTATTTTTGATTATCACGCATAGGCGATGAAAAGGCTGTAGGCGATGATTGCGGCCGCCAGCACGGCGGGAACGGCGGAAACACACCAGGAATTCATTCGGATGGTCCTTTCGGGCTGGCCTGGAAGTGGCCATCCGGCGTCCATCAAGTAAGTACCGGCGTGTGCGAAGGTGATATGCCTTCGGCGCATGCCCTCGCCTTTAGGGGATTCCCAGCAATTTGTGGGTCTGAAGCGAAAGCCGCCATTTGGGGTGGGCCATGCAATAATCAATGGCCGCCCGGGTATTGGCCGCGCGCGCGTGATTATCCATGGGCTGCAGGAAGAAATGAACGAAGTCCTGGCTCGCCACACGCTCCGGTGACAGCTCGTCTTGCGGATAGACCAACTTCAATTCATTGCCGCGGGTGAGCTTCTGCGGGGCATGGGCCTTGGGGCTCACGCAAATCCAATCGACGCCGGCGGGAGGAACAAGCGTACCATTGGTCTCGATGCCCACTTCGAAACCTGCCGTCTTCAGCGCATCGATCGCGTTCTCATCCAATTGCAGCAACGGCTCTCCTCCCGTGCAGACGACATAGGGCTTGGCTTGCGCAGCTTTCGGCCAATGTCGCTTGACCGCCCGGGCAAGGGCCGTCGCGTCGGAGAATCTGCCACCGCCCATTCCATCGGTGCCCACGAAGTCGGTGTCGCAAAACCGGCAAACCGCCGTGACCCGGGCCCTCTCGAGTCCGCTCCAAAGATTGCAGCCTGCAAAACGCAGGAAAACCGCCGCCCGTCCGGTACGGGCCCCTTCCCCCTGAAGGGTGTAGTAGATTTCCTTGACGCTGTAGGTCATGCCGCCTGGTATTTCGCATAGCCGTTGGCGCGGAGCATACAGGCTGGGCATTCGCCACAGCCATAGCCCCAGGAATGCCTCGCCGAACGATCCCCGTGATAGCAGGTGACACTTTCCTCGACGATCAAATCCACCAAAGCCCGCCCCCCCAGTGTTTCCGCCAGTTTCCATGACGCCGCCTTGTCGAGAAACATCAAGGGGGCGTGAATGCGGGTCGCGCGCCCCAGCCCCAGAGACAAGGTTTTCGCCATCGCCTTGAGGGTTTCATCGCGGCAGTCGGGATAACCCGAGAAATCGGTCTCGCACATCCCGCCCACCAGGTCGGAAATTTCGCGGCGATAACCCAGCGCCGCAGCGACGGCGAGAAACATCAAATTGCGTCCCGGCACGAACGTCGTGGGAAGGCCGTCCCGTCCCACCGCGATCGCCATGTCCGAAGTCAAGGCGCTGCCGCCGATTGCCTTGGGCGCGGACAAGGCAATGACATGATCCTGACCGAGCCGATCGGCCCATTGCGCAAAGCCGGCGATTCCGGTCCGCAGCCTGGGCCTTGCCATCAGCTCCGCAGCGTGGCGCTGGCCATAATCGAATCCTACCGTTTCCACCCGCTCGAAGCTGTTAAGCGCCCACGCGAGACAGATGGTGGAGTCCTGTCCGCCGGAAAACAGCACCAAAGCCTGTGCCTTTATCATGATCGCATTTTCACCAGGAAAGCGCCTTGTCCGGCGCGATTGTCGCGCCAGCATCAATATGAGAGATTGCATCTCTTTGTCCAAACCGAGGCTTGGGCTTCGAGGCATGCCGTTCCTGGTTCATCCTCTCTACGTC
>JBOHKF010000067.1:0-8946 GCA_050729015.1 Rhizomicrobium sp.
CATGCCTATTATCTGGATTACCAGAATGCCCGGCCCAAGTATCTTGAGGCCGTGCTCGGCAAGCTGATCAACTGGAACTACGCGGCCGAAAATCTGGCACACGAAGACCACGCGGTCCGCGCGGCAGCGGAATAGAGGGCCTTGGACCGGAGACACCGGCGGGCTCGCCTGCCGGTGTTTTTTTGCCTCGAACTATTGACGTTTACGTAATGGAAGGAACATCGTCGCGGAGTTTCAAACTCCATCACTCGTCATGAGCCGCCTCTACACTATTCGCCAGCTCACCAAGGAGTTTTCGGTCAGCGCCCGGGCCTTGCGCTTCTACGAGGATGAAAAGCTGATCGCGCCCGGGCGGCGCGGCCAGACGCGCCTCTATAGTGCCCGTGACCGCGCACGCATCATCCTGATCCTGCGTGGACGGCGCCTGGGCTTCAGCCTGGCGGAGATCCGCGAAGTGCTGAACATGTATGACAGCAAGGATGGTGAGCAGGTGCAGATGCGTCATGCGCGCAAGAAGTTCGAGCAGCGCGTCGCCGTGTTGGAGCGCCAGAAGCTCGACATCGACCAGGCGCTGAGGCAATTGCGCGACGGCATTCGCGAGATCGACGCAGCGCTGGAAGGAAAGCCCCGCACCCCCTGGGCGCAATTCTTCGACCAGGACCCGCTGGGGACGCCGAAAGTGTCGCCCTTCAGGCCATTCGCGGCAAAGCCGCGAAGTACCTTCTGACCACCCCCGATCCGGGTTCCTCGGGACAATTATCGAAAGGCGTCGTTCCAGCCAGTGGCCCCGGATGCGGGAAATTCACGGCCACGACTGGTCAATCTCAATAGGGCTGCGGGTTCGGATCGGAGATGGGGCCCTGTCCGGGGAACGACGGCTCACCCGTTGACCGCTGATAGCTGTGACAGGCATTGAAGCCTGTCCCCCAACCTGCGCGATAGGCCTGTTTGGTGCGGTAAGCTTCTTCGTCCCGGACGCGGCCGGTCTGCCGCGGATCGGCGCCCTGGCTGCTGGCGCTGGCACAGCCATCCGAATAGCCGGCCTTGAAGTCCGGCGAATTGCGCAAGGCCCGGTCGGCCGGGCTTTCGCAACCCGAAAGCGTCATCAGAAGCAGGAACATGGCCCAAAGGCCGGAAAGCAAACGGGGCCTCATCCCGGTAGGCTAATCCTTTACCGCCCCTTAACGCGAGTGGGGCAAGGATTTCTGGAATTGCTCCAGGGATGCGATGAGGAAGCCGGACTTTTCCGCGCTGCGGGTTCAGGTGGTGGGCGCGAACGGTCATCTGGGCACGATGATGCGCATCGTGCTTGGAGCCGCGGGCGTGGGCCATGTGGCGCTGATCGAGGACTCACGCCGGGCGCTGGAATTGCTGGCCAGCGAGCATTTCGACGCCGTGTTCGTGGAAGGTGCCGCGGAGTTGGATGGCGTCGCCTTTGCCCGTTCCGCGCGGCGGCATTCGTTGCGCAATCCCCTCATCCCCATTTTTGCCGTCTATGAGGGTCCCAGGCGCAGCGATGTGGAACGCGCGCGCGATCTGGGCGCCACCGGCGTAATATGCCGTCCGGTCAGCCCTAAGACCATTTCCGACAAGTTGCTTGCGGCGTTGTTGAAGCCGCGGCCGTTCATCTCGGCGCCCAATTTCTTCGGCCCGGACCGAAGAGCCAAGCCGCAGAGCCGGCGCGGAAGCGAGCGCCGTCAGCGCCCCCTGCGCAAGGTCAAAATCCAGTTGATCGATTAAGTCCGACGTCTTCGGAAGGCGTGTCCGGCGGAAGACAAAAAGTGGGTGGTAAACAACTCCTCAAAAGCCGGCCGGGATCTTCAAGATTCATTAAATCTTGGGCAGCGAGAGTGGTCCCGAACAGAGTCAACGAGTCCTTGACGCGTGAGCCTTTTCAATCAGCCTCAGGCCGAGCCCCGCCGCCTTTTTGCGGTCGTCCAGGCCGGTAAGGGCTTACTGGGCCTGACGCTGGGCCTGGGCTATGTGCTGCTGGTCGGCCCCCCAGACGCCTTCGAATGGGTGGCGATCGCGGGCCTGGTGGCGCCCCTGTTGCTGGCGCTGACATCGCTCACATCCTTTAAGCTGGCCGCGCTGGAGCAAGCCGGGCTCGCTCTTTCCGCGCTCCTGATCGGATATCTGGCAGCTCTCACCGGCGGGCTGCAATCTCCGCTGATGGTATGGCTGGTCCTGGTGCCGGCGGAGGCGGCCTTGGCCGGTGGCCGCCGGGCCGTCGCCCGGGCCGGTGTGGCGGCGGGTCTGGTGGTGGTCGGCCTGGCCACGATTCAAATGCTGGGCCAGCTGCCGCCCTCGCGGCTTCCGCTTCCCGCCTCGGCCGCCATCGCGATCGCCATCCTGGTGGCGCTGGTGCAGGCCGGCCTCATCGCCACGGCCGCCCAGGACCGGCAGCGGGCCGCCGATCGCGCCGCCCGGAAGGGCGCCGCCATGTATCAGCTTCTGGCGGAGAATGCGGGAGACCTCATTACCCGCCACGCGCCGGACGGGCGCATCCTGTTCGCCAGTCCGGCGGCGCTGTCTCTGCTGGGACGCCCGCCGTCGGAACTCGAAGGGAAGATGCCGGACTTGCTGACGCATCCCGGCGATCTCTGCGCCGTCCAGGAGGCCTTCCGTGACTCGGCTCTGCGCGGGCGGGAAGGTGCTGCGCAAGCGCGGCTCAGCCGCGGCGGGCAAGACGGACAAGACTATGTCTGGGCCGAAATACGCTGCCGGCCGGCGGCGCGTTTGCCGTCGGGGATGGCGGAGATTGTGGCCGTGACCCGCGACATTTCCGAGCGCAAGATGCAGGAGCAGGCGCTGATCGAGGCCCGCGACGCGGCCATGAGCGCATCGCGGGCCAAAACGGCTTTCCTGGCCAATATGAGCCATGAACTGAGGACGCCGTTGAACGCCATCATCGGCTTTTCCGAATTGATGGCGCGAGAGATTTTCGGTCCCTTGGGGCACGCGAATTATCAGGACTATGCCCGCCTGATCCACGATTCCGGTGGCCACCTTCTCGAACTGATCAACGAGGTGCTGGACATGTCCAAGATCGAAGCCGGCAAGTTCGAGCTCTATCGGGAACTGTTCGCGTTCGAGGATGTCGTCGCCCCGTCCCTGCGCTTCGTCAAATTGGCGGCGAACCGGGCGGGCGTGACCTTGACAACCGCCATCGATCCCTCCGCCGTCGCTATTTTTGCCGACAAGCGCGCGGTGAAGCAGATTCTGGTCAATCTGTTGAGCAATGGAATCAAGTTCACACCCCGTGGCGGCCAGGTGGGGCTGGAAGCGGCTTCGGGCGAGAAGGGCGTGGAGATTCTGGTGCGCGACAGCGGCATCGGCATTGCGAACGCCGATCTCGAAAAATTGGGGCGGCCCTTCGAACAGGCGGAAAGCTCCCCCGCCCGCGCCAAGGAAGGCACGGGGCTGGGACTTGCTTTGGTGAAATCCTTGGCGGCGATGCATGGCGGGGAATTGTTGCTGGAGTCGGTGCAGGGCGTGGGTACCACCGCCAAGGTGCGGCTTCCTTTTGCGAGGGTTGACGACAAGGTCGCGCGGCCCGGCACAGGTCAGGCGACAGGCGCCCTTCGCGGTGCGGCCTGAATTGCCCTTGCAGCCGGGCGCGGATTGCGCCACCCAGGCAACATGTCCTTCGCGCCCCGCCTCAAGGCCGGAATCTTCGTGCGGGCGTTGTTGCGCCGCGCGCAATCGGCCGGCGCTTCTGCGTTCATCCTGCGCAAAGGCGCCGAAGAAGCCGGCGCGGTTATCCTGGTGATATCGCGGCTGGACGGAACCTCTCTGTTGCTCAACCAGGCGCGCGACGGCAAGGGTGCGCTGGTGTGGGCAAGAGCTCTGGGCGGCTGGGGCCAGGACGACAAGGCGCGGAGTTGGCTCGACCGGCAGGTGCGGTTCGATCCCGATCTTTGGATTGTGGAAATCGAGGATCGGGATGGTCGCGCTTTCGTGGACGAGCCGATTGTGTAAAACTTAGGCATGCACGCCGCGCCGGGTTTTCTGCGCTACCTGGTCCCCATTGTGGTGATCCTGCCGCTCCTTTATCTGCGGCTCCGGCGAATGATGCGCCCGGTCCCGTTGAAGCTGAACCGGATGTGGATCAGGCCCGGGATTTTCTTCCTCTCCGCGATCGCGGTTCTTGCCGCCGCGCCGCCGCCGGTCGCCACTTGGCCCTGGTTTTTCCTGACGGCAGCCCTCGGGGGAGCGCTGGGCTGGCAGTGGGGCCGGCTGATGGCGATCCAGGTGGACCCGGCCAACGGCACCTTGATGACACGCGGATCCCAGGCCGCATTGATCATGATGGTTCTGCTTCTGGCCATCCGCAGCGGCCTGCGCGCCGGAATGAGGATCGAAGGCGCCGCGCTCCACCTCGACGCCGCGCTGGTAACCGACATTTTCATCGTCTTCGGTGCATTCCTTTTCGGCATGCGCGGCATCGAGATGTTCCTACGAGCGCGCCGTGTCGTGGCCCGGTCTTCTGCGGAATAGACTTGCCTTGGGGCCTTGGGGGCTGATAACCGGGCGCGCGCGCCACATGCACAAGCGAAAGCGATAATCCTCCATGATCCGCACACCGGCCGGCGAGGCGGCCCGGCGCCGGACCTTCGCCATCATTTCCCACCCCGACGCGGGAAAGACAACGCTGACCGAACATCTTCTGCTGTTGGGTGGTGCAATCCGTGCCGCGGGCCGGGTCAAGGCGCGCGGCGAAGCCCGGCGCGCCCGCTCCGACTGGGTGAAGATCGAGCAGGAGCGAGGCATCTCCGTCACCAGCGCGGTCATGACCTTCGAGTATCGGGATGCGGTGTTCAATCTTCTCGATACGCCCGGGCACGAAGATTTCTCGGAAGACACCTATCGCACGCTCACTGCGGCCGACAGCGCGGTGATGGTAATTGACGCCGCCAAGGGCATCGAAGCGCAGACCCGCAAATTGTTCGAAGTTTGCCGGTTGCGCGACATCCCCATAATCACCTTCGTCAACAAGATGGACCGCGAAGCCCGCGATCCCTTCGCGCTCTTGGATGAAATCTCGGATCGGTTGCAGCTCGAGACCACGGCCATGACCTGGCCCTTGGGCATGGGCCTCAATTTCAAGGGCGTCCACGATTTGGCGAAAGACACGTTCATGGCCTTCCCCGATGGCGCGAAGCTGGAGCGGCACGCTCTTGGCGCTCGGCTCGACGCCGCGGCGAAAGCCAGGCTCGAGGAGGATCTCCATCTGGTGCGCGAGGGCCTGGCGCCTTTCGACCTTGCCCTTTATCGCCAAGGGCATCTTTCGCCAGTCTATTTCGGTTCGGCGCTCAAGAATTTCGGGGTGGCGGAATTGTTGGACGCTCTGGCGTCCTTCGCCCCGCCCCCCGGTGATCGGGCCGCGCTGGGCCGGACCGTTCATCCTGCGGACGAGGAAGTCACCGGCTTTGTCTTCAAAGTCCAGGCGAACATGGATCCCAATCATCGCGACCGAGTGGCGTTTCTGCGGTTGGCCTCCGGGCGGTTCCGCCGCGCCATGAGGCTTAAGCAATCGGGCACCGGCAAAAGCATCGGCGTGCACAATCCCATTCTGTTCTTTGCTTCCGAGCGCGAGACCGTGGACGAGGCTTGGCCGGGCGACATCATCGGCATCCCCAATCACGGGGTTTTGCGCGTCGGCGACACGCTTTCGGAATCGGGAAGCTTGGTATTCACGGGCATTCCCAATTTCGCGCCGGAGATTCTCCGCCGCGTGCGGCTCTCCGATCCCATGAAACAGAAGCATCTTGCCCGCGCGCTTGAAAGTCTGGCCGAAGAGGGCGTGACCCAATTGTTCAAGCCGCTGGTCGGATCGCAATGGATCGTGGGCGTAGTGGGGGCGTTGCAGTTGGACGTGCTGCGGTCACGGCTGGTGGCGGAATATGGCCTGGACGCCGGACTGGAGGGGGCGCCCTTCGAATCCGCGCGCTGGCTCTCGGGCAGCGACCGGGAGATCGCGAAATTCGCCAGGGCCCATCTGGGCGGCATGGCGCAGGATCGCGACGGCGCACCGGTATTCCTGGCCAAGAGCGCCTGGGCACTGGGGTATGTGGCCGAGAAATTTCCCGCTCTGGGCTTTCTCAAGACCCGCGAGCGCCACGAGAGTCATACGGGGGCGTGAAGGCCCGCTTGGGACTCATAGATAAGTCTTTGTCACACAAGTATTATTTCCTGGTCTCCCAACTACCTTGCTCTGCATGGTACTATGCGTTATAAGGGTCCTATGTCCGAGTCGCTGCAAGTTCAACTGAAGAAGGGCGTGCTTGAGATGTGTGTGCTGGCGCTTCTCTCGAAAGGCGACAATTACGCTTACGAGATCGCCGCCCACATGGCAGACGCGGTGGGCATGGGCGAGGGGACCATTTATCCCCTGATGCGCCGGATGCAAAACGAGGATCTGGTCACCACCTATCTCCGGGAATCCGCCAGCGGCCCGCCGCGCAAATATTACAAGCTCACCCGGGCCGGCGTCGCCGCCTTCAAGGCGCAGCGTGCCGAATGGGACGAGTTCCGAAGCGCCGTCGCGAAAGTCCTGGGAGACGCGTCATGAATCGCGCCATGTTCCTTGCCGAGTTGCGCATGGGTCTGTCTGGTCTTCCCGCGCAGGAGATCGAGGAAACCATCGCCGACTATGAATCGCATTTCAACGAAGGCATGGCTGCGGGCCGCAACGAAGCGGCCATTGCCAACGCGCTGGGCGATCCGGCGCGGTTGGCCAAGGAGCTTCGCGCCGAAGCCGGCTTCCGCCGCTGGGAGAGCAAGAAGAGCGCGGGCGGCCTCGTCTCCGCGGTGATCGCGCTTTTGGGGCTGGCCACATTGGATCTGATCTTTCTGGTTCCCTTTCTTTGCGTGGTGGGAGCAATTCTTCTCGCTATTTTTGCAACCGCCGTCGGTCTTCTCTTTGCCGGCGCGGCCGTGTGGCTGCTGGCGGTGTTCCCCGGCATGATGGTTTTCGGTCCGACGGGCATCCTGGGCAGCAGCCTGGCCCTGTTCCTGGCCGGTCTTGGGCTGATCGCCGGCGCCGTGGGCCTGGCCGCGCTGGGCTGGCTGACCCTGGATGCGGTGGTGCGCGGCCTCGCCCATTATGCCCGACTTCATTTCCGCCTGATCGATTCCGCTCAAACCGGGAGAGACTAATGCGCATCAAGCTGGCACTCATCGCACTTTTGAGCTTCGCGGTTTCGGCCCTCTGCCTTGGAAGCGCCTTTGGGTTCATGGGCGGCTTCGAGAATTTCGGTTCGCCGCGGTGCGAGCTTCAACCCACCGGCCGGTCGGCCACTCGGAGCCTGGCATGGGATGGCAGCGACCGTGCCGGCGTCGCGGTGCCGGCCACCGTGCATTACCGGCGCGGTCAGGGCGACAGGGTGGTGGTGACCGGCGACAGCGCCCTGCTGCCTCACGTCCGTCTTGTGGACGGATGGGTCGAGTTCGATTGCCACCCCAGAGACCTTAACGGCCTTCGGCTGGATGTGAGCTTGCCGGGACGTGAATTCCGCGGCTTCTCGCTGGCGGGCCTGGGCGACATGGATTTGGAGGGGATCGATCAGCCCGATCTGAGCCTCCATGTTGCGGGTGCCGGAAATGTCACGGCCACCGGCCAGACCGACAATTTGGACCTGCATCTGGCGGGGGCCGGGCACGCCAGGCTGGGAGGGCTCTCCGCCGGCCGCGTCGCCCTTCACCTGGCGGGCAGCAGCAATGTGGAAGTCGCGCCCCGTGACGACCTCAGCGTCCATATCGCCGGCGCCGGTACCGTAGTTCTGTACTCCGAGCCCCGCAGTATCGAGACTCACATCGCCGGTTCCGGGCGAATCATTCATGCGGACGGCTCCCAGTCGGGAAGCCGCCACGCCATGACCGGCAGACAACGAATCCCCGCCTGATCCCGTTTTTACAAGGAGAAAGACCGATGTACCCCAAACTCGCGCTCATCGCCCTTTGCAGTTTTGCCATCTGCGCGCTTTGCCTGGGAGGGGCCTTCGCGCTTGGCGGCAATGCGGTCGGCGATGCGGTGTTCAATTTCGACGGTTTCGGCCTGCCACGCTGCGACATCACGGGCAATGAGAGCGGGCCCGGCACCCGCTCATTGCCATGGAATGGCAACGGCGACAGCGTCTCGATCGCCCTTCCTGCCAACACCCACTACCAGGCCGGCAGCGGCGATCGGATGGTGGTGACGGGCGACCCCGCCATCATCTCCCATATCCGGGTGCGCGATGGCGTCGTGGACATGGATTGCCGTGACGGGTTCAGACATTTTGGTCGCGTCGAGGTGACTTTGCCGGGCCGCCGCACCTTCCGCAACTTTCGGATGCTGGGTTCCGGCAACATGCAGTTGAGCGGTCTGTCCCAACCGGAAGCGAAGCTGTCGCTGGAAGGCTCGGGCAACATCGAGTCGCAAGGCAAGGTGGACGGGCTCAGGCTGGAAGTGGACGGATCCGGCACCATCGAGTCCCAGGGCCAGACCGACAATCTTCATGTGGGGGTGAACGGCTCGGGCAAACTCAGGCTGGCCGGTCTCGCCGTGAAAAACGCCGACGTGGACATCTCGGGAAGCGGCAAGGTGGACATCGCGCCTCAGGATTCCCTGAATGTAGATATATCCGGCTCCGGCACCATCTATCTTCGCAGCGAACCCAAAAGCATCAAGGTGGATATCAGCGGCAGCGGGCGCATCGTCCATCCCGACGGAGCCGTCGAGGACCGGCATGAACGCCACGCTCGTGCCGAAGGCGGAGAAATTGGCAGGTTGGCGGAGGAAGCCGCCAATGGCCGCGTTCCCGATCCCGGCGCGCCGAGGGTGGCGATGATAATCGCCAGCAGGACCTAATCCTCCACAATCGCCCAGGAATCGGGAAAGAAGCCGTTGAATGTGGTGCGCACCGCGACCGAATAGGCGCCTATTGCTTCGAACACCAGGAA
>JBOHKF010000068.1:0-4786 GCA_050729015.1 Rhizomicrobium sp.
CGATATAATCGAGCCTGTCGATCAGGCCCCTGAAATCGCCCTGACCGTCGCCATTGCCGTCTGCGAAGCTGCGCACATAGACCTGATAGATCACAGCACCCCGCCACCAAGGGGCAGCGGTTGGTGGGCCAGGGAATGCCGGATCGGCGGCCGCCATTCAAGAGAGCTCCCGAGACGGGGAGCGGTCCGCGGCAGCCGTCAGATTCGACGATGACATCCGTTGGACCCATATATCGGGCGAATGCGCGGCTGAATTGCGGACGATCCGCGCCCAACCCCTTCCTGCAAACCCGGTTCGCGAATCGGGACCCCCGCTTAAGGGGAGGTCATCCCTTCGCAGATCTTTACACCTCGGTGGCGCTGGTGACGACCTTGCCGACCAACCCGTATTTGAGCGCCTCCTCTGCGCTCATCCAGAAATTCCGCTCGGTGTCGGTCACCACTTTTTCGTAAGGCTGGCCGGTCTCGACCGCGATCTCCTTGATGAGGCGAGCGCGCATCTTGAGGATCTCTTCGGCCTCGATGGTGATGTCCGAAGCCTGGCCGCGCACACCGCCCAAGGGTTGATGCAACAGAAAGCGCGTGAAAGGCAGACAGAAGCGGTTCTCGCGCCTTGCGCCCAGATAGATATGAGCCCCGGCGCTCGCCACCCACCCCGTGCCGATCACCTTCACCCGATTGCCCACGAATCGGATCATGTCATGAATGGTGTCGCCGGATTCGACATGGCCGCCCGGCGAATTGACGATCACCTTTATGTCGCCCTCACTCTGCGAATAGGCGAGAAGCTGTGCGGTGACCCGCTCGGCCATCTTCATGTCCACCTCGCCTAACACCAGGACGGTGCGGGACTGGAACAGCGCCTTGGAGATTTCCGCAGACTGCGGCTCGGGCGGACGGATTTTCCCGTCGTCCTTCTCGTCGGGTTCTTCGTCGGCGCGCAAGGTCAAAGCTCCGAAAGGCAGCGGTATGAGGAGGGTCAGGACGAACTTATAGGCACTCGACCGCGGCGGTCAAAGCGGCCCCAATCTCCCGGCGCAAGACCAAGTCCGCATAGGGGTCTTGTTCCGTCTCCTCGCGGTTGAGGATCGCCAATCGGGCGCCGGCGCGCTTGGCGATAAGCGGAAACGCCGCCGCGGGATAGACCGCCAAAGACGACCCCGCCACCAGGAAGAAATCGGCATTGAGGCTCGCTTCCTCGGCCCGCGCCATCTCTCTTTCGGGCATCGCCTGGCCGAACGAAATGGTCGCGGTCTTGATGATACCGCCGCAGAATTTGCAGTCCGGCGCATCGCCCTGCGCATCGAAATGATGGCGGATCTCGGCAATCTCCATCCGCGCGCCACAATCCAGGCACCTGGCGTAGCCGGTGTTGCCGTGAAGCTCGATAATCGTCGACTCCGCAAGGCCCGCCGCCTGATGAAGATTGTCAATATTCTGGGTGATCACCGATTTTACATGCCCTCGTCTTACCAATTCCGCCACCGCCAGATGACCGGCATTAGGTTTTACCGCGTTCCAGGTTGCTTCCATTTCGAAGCGCCGGGCCCACGACTGGCGCCGCGTCTGTCGACTCGCGACATAGTCTTGAAACGCGACGGGCATCATCTTGGTCCAGATACCGCCCGGCGAGCGGAAATCGGGAATCCCGGATTCCGTGGAAATTCCGGCACCGGTAAAGACCACACCCCGGCGGGCGGCGCGGAGCAGGCGCGCGAGATCGCCGATACCGGCATCCCCGTCCCCGCTTCCGGCAGCGTGTCGCGAAGCTTTGTTGGCGGTCTCGCTCATCGGCCCGCTCATGAGGTCGTCATTTGCCATGCCCGGCGAGCTTGGCATGGCGATCCTCCTTGAGGAAGCCGCGTCTTTTGGGGGCGCGCGCGGATTGCCGTCATGCGGAAAGGCTGGCATTTCCAGCTCCCGCCCGCTAGATTTCGCGGCAAAACCAGACAATTCCGGGGACGCCATGAACCGCCTCATTCTATGTGCCTTGACAAGTGCTTCACTTTTTCTGTTGCCGAGCCTTGGTTTCGCGGCACCCCCTTCCGAAGTGGCCGAATTCAACGGCGCCGATGTTTCGGCGCATTATCCCGCGCCGGTGGAGGCCCGGCATGGCATGGCGGTGAGTTCGCAGCGCGAGGCCACGAAAGCCGGCGCCGACATTCTCGCCGACGGCGGCAATGCCATCGATGCGGCGGTGGCCATCGGCTACGCGCTCGCCGTCACCCATCCATGCTGCGGCAATATCGGCGGCGGCGGGTTTGCCACCATTCATCTCGCCAATGGCAAGGACACTTTCATCAATTTCCGCGAAAAGGCGCCGGAAGCCGCCACGCCCAACATGTATCTGGACGCCAATGGCAACGTGATCCCCGGCCTGTCCCTTCATGGCTACAAGGCGATCGGCGTGCCGGGCACGGTGATGGGTATGGAAAAAATGCTCACCGAGTATGGCACCATGACGAGAGCGCAGGTGATGGCCCCCGCCATCAAGCTGGCGCAAGACGGCTATGTGCTCCAGCCCGGCGATGCCCGCATCTATGCCTTCGCCTCCAAGGCCTTTGCCGCCCAGCCCAATGTGGCGGCGATATTCCTGAACCATGGCCAGCCTTGGAACGCCGGCGAGAGGCTGGTGCAGACAGATCTCGCCGCAACCTTGAAGGAGATCGCCGCCCAGGGACCCGAAGTCTTCTACAAGGGCGATATCGCCCGCCGCGTGGTCGCAGCCTCCAAGGCCAATGGCGGCCTCCTCACCATGAAGGACTTCGCCGACTACACGGTGACGGAAGACTCGCCGCTTACCTGCTCCTATCGCGGCTATCGCATCCTCTCGTCGCCGCCTCCCTCATCGGGCGGAGCCTCGATGTGCGAGATCCTCAACATTCTTTCCGGCTATCCGATGGGCAAGATGCCGGTCCATTCCGCCAAAAGCGTGCACTACATGGTCGAGGCGATGCGCCACGCCTATGTCGACCGCAACTTCTCGCTAGGCGACCCCGCGTTCGTGAAGAATCCCATCGCCTACCTGCTTTCCGCCAGGCACGCGGCCGCCATTCGCGCCAAGATCGACCCGGTCAGGGCCACCCCCTCTGTGGAGTTGAAGATCGGCGTGGCCCCGCACGAAGGCGAGCAGACCACCCACTATTCGGTGGTGGACAAATTCGGCAATGCCGTCTCCGTGACCTACACCATCAACGGCGGGTTCGGCGCCCGGGTGATTGCCGGCGACACCGGTTTCTTCCTAAACGACGAGATGGACGATTTTACCTCCAAGGTTGGCGCGCCCAACATGTACGGCCTGGTGCAGGGCGACAACAATTCGATCCAGCCCGGCAAGCGGCCGCTCTCCTCCATGAGCCCCACCATCGTCACCCACAATGGCAAGGTGTTCATGGTGACCGGCAGCCCCGGCGGGTCGCGCATCATCACGATCACGCTGGAGTCGATCCTCAATGTGGTAGATCACCATATGAACATCCAGGCCGCGATTGACACTCCGCGCATCCACAACCAATGGATGCCCGACACCGTCTATCTGGAGCCGGGCGCGCTTTCGGCCGAGGTGCGCAAGGCACTCGAAAGCGACGGCTACAACTTCACCGACAGCGGCAGGACCTGGGGCTCGGACGAAGGCATCATCATCGGCACCAAAGACGGTCATCGCGAGCTTTACGGCGCCAATGACGACCGCAGCCCGGCGGGCGCGGCCATCGGCAATTAGAGCAATTCCAGGAAAAGTGTGAAGCGGTTTTCCGTCAGGAATTGCGACAAAACAAATACTTGGAGCGGATCACCGATTCTATGGAACGGCGATCCGCCCTAGTCCGGAGACAATCGGGGCGCGCGCGCGCGGCAAACCGCTGCCGCCTCCCTGGGAACAAGGGGACCCTGCATGCGCCGCTTCTTCCTGGCCGGCTTATCCGTCACATGCCTGCTTCTCGCCCCCACATTGGCGAGCGCAGATTTCACCGGCATCGCTCCGCCATCCATTGCCCCCCCGCCGGTCAAGGCCGAACACGCAATGGCGGTCAGCTCGCAACACTATGCGAGCCAGGTGGGCGTGGACATCCTGAAGGCGGGCGGCAACGCCATGGATGCCGCGGTGGCGATCGGCTATGCACTCGCCGTCACCCACCCCTGCTGCGGCAATATCGGCGGCGGGGGATTCGCCACCATCCACTTGGCGAGCGGCAGGAACACCTTCCTGGATTTTCGCGAAAAGGCGCCGCAAGCCGCCAGCAAGAACATGTATCTCGATGGCAAAGGCCAGATTATCCCGAACTTGAGCCTGTTCGGCTACAAGGCGGTGGCGGTGCCGGGCACGGTGATGGGGCTGGAAAAGCTGCGCACGGAATATGGCACGATGAGCCGGGCGCAACTGATGGATCCCGCCATCGCACTTGCGGAAGACGGCTTCATCCTCAAGCAAGGCGACGTGGATCTGCTTCACTGGGGCACGGAATATTTCAAGAATCAACCCAATGTCGCCGCCATATTCCTGAATCACGGACGGCCCTACCGGGTTGGCGAAAGACTGGCGCAGAAGAAGCTGGCCGCGACGTTACGGGAAATTGAAAAAGACGGGCCGGATGTTTTCTACCGGGGTGACATCGCGGAGCGCGTGGTGGCGGCGTCCCGCGCCAATGGCGGGCTTCTTACCATGAAGGATTTCGCCGGCTACCGGATCGAGGAGACGGCGCCCGTCACCTGCACGTATCGCGGGTATCGGATCATTTCCGCGCCACCGCCCTCGTCGGGCGGCGTCACCATGTGCGAGATCATGAAC
>JBOHKF010000069.1:0-5908 GCA_050729015.1 Rhizomicrobium sp.
TTTCCTATATCCCCCCGCCTGCGGGCGGGGTAGACATCAAACCGGCCTTACCAGGACGATCCGCTTCTTGCCGTACTGAATCTTGAAAGCACTGAGCCTTGGGTCGACATCCTCGGCCGCAAATCGCATTTTGGGATCGGTGACGAGCCGGTCGTTAATCCGCACGGCCCTTTCGGCTATCTTTCGCCCGGCCTCTGAAAGCGATACCCCCAGCGCTTCCTTGACCAGAGCATCCGCGGAGCGTTCGGTCCAACCTTTTCCGCCGTCCCAGTTCATCGCCACCAAAGGCAGGTCCGCTGTTGCATGACCGAGGCCGAAGAAGGATCGCGCCGTTTCCCCGGCTTTCTCCGCCGCTTCGCGGCCATGCAGAATCGCGGTCGCTTCCGTCGCGAGGGCTTGCTTGGCTTCATTCAACTCGGCGCCTTCGAGCCTTTCCAGGCGGATGATTTCGCTCTCGGCGAGGTCGGTGAACAGCCTCAGGAACCTGCCGACGTCACCGTCCTCGGTGTTGCGCCAGAATTGCCAATAGTCGTAAGGGCTCACCCGGTCGGCACTGAGCCAGACCGCGCCGGCTGCCGTCTTGCCCATCTTGGCGCCGGAAGAGGTGGTGATGAGCGGGGTGGTGAGCGCGAAAAGCTGCGCATTTTCCATGCGCCGCCCCAAGTCGATCCCCGATACGATGTTACCCCACTGGTCCGAACCCGAGGACTGAAGGCGGCAGCCATAGCGCTTATACAACTCCACGAAATCATAGGCTTGCATCACGGAATAATTAAACTCGAGGAAGGACAGGGGCTGCTCGCGCTCCAGCCTCAGCTTGACGCTGTCCATGGTGAGCATGCGGTTGACGGAGAAGTGCCGTCCGACATCCCTGAGGAAGGGGATGTAATGAAGGTGGTCCAGCCACTCCGCATTGTCCACTATCAGTGCGTCGGAAGGCCCATCGCCAAATTTCAGCAAATGCCGGATGCCGGCCACAATGCTTTTCTTGTTGGCTTCGATCTGCTCCCCGCTCAGAAGTTGGCGGGTTTCGTCCTTGCCGGAGGGATCGCCCACCCTGGTCGTGCCGCCTCCCATCAGAAGAATGGGCCTGTGGCCGGTCTGCTGCAGCCGGCGCAGCGTCATCAACTGGATCATGTGACCGATATGAAGGCTTGGCGCCGTGCAATCGAACCCGATATAGCAGGTCACCCGCTCGCGGCCGAACAAGGCATCGAGTTCCCGGGGCGCAGAGCAATCGTAATAGGCGCCGCGGGCGGTGAAAGTCCTGAGGAAGGCGGACTGAAAGGGCGGCGGAGCAGGCATTTGCAGCGGACGTATCCGGATCAGTTGATGGGCGCGAGATAGCACAATGGCCGCAATCGAGAAAGTCATCGGGTTGATGAGCGGTACCTCGCTCGATGGCGTGGATGCCGCGCTGATCGAGACTGACGGCGGGGAGGTGGCGAGACCATTGTCGGCACTCACCATCCCCTATGACGAGAAAATCCGCGCCTTGTTGCGAAGCGCCCTGGATGAAGCGCGGGGCGCCGCCGCCGCCGCGGTCCAAGGCGCGGCCGTGCCGGTGCTCATCGAGAGGGCCGAGCGTCGATTGACCGAAGCTCACGCCCAGGCGGTGAGAGCCCTGTTGCACAAGACCGGCCTCGGCACCGGAGAGATTTCTCTTTTGGGCTTTCATGGTCAAACCATCCTGCACAGGCCCGAACAGGGCTGGACCTGGCAGATCGGCGATGGGCCGCTTCTGGCGCGTCTCACCGGCATCGATGTCGTCAATGATTTCCGCAGCGCCGACGTGAAGGCCGGAGGGCAGGGCGCGCCACTGATGCCATTTTACCATCTGGCCCTGGTAGGCAAGGCCCGGTTTCCCGCCCCCCAGGCGGTGGTCAATGTGGGCGGTGTGGCGCAGGTGACTTATATATGGGGAGACACGGTCATGGCATTCGACACCGGCCCCGGCAATGGCCCCATCGACGATTGGATGCTTCGACACAGCGGGCGGCCTTTGGATCAGGACGGCGGCTTCGCCCGCCGCGGCAAAGTCCAGGACGCGACCCTCGATCGGATGCTGGCTCACCCGTTTTTTACCAGGAAGCCGCCCAAGTCGCTCGACCGACTGGATTTTGGAATGGAGGCGGTAGAGGGTCTTTCGCCGGAAGATGGCGCGGCCACCCTGACGGCGTTCACCGCCGCCGCGCTGGCGCGCGCAACCGAGCATTTTCCCAAGTGCCCCGCCATCTGGATCGTAAGCGGCGGCGGACGGCACAACCGGTTTCTGATGGATCAGTTGCGTGACCGCGTGACGGCACCCGTGATCGGCGCCGACGAGGCGGGCTGGGACGGCGATTTTATGGAAGCAGAAGGCTTCGCCTATCTCGCCATGCGCTCCAGGCGGGGACTGCCTTTGTCGTTGCCCAGCACCACCGGCGTGCGAGAGCCCAAGACCGGCGGCAAGTTTCATCCCAAACGCTGAGAAGCCCGGTGGTCAACGCCCTTCTCGGGGCTTGCTCATCATATTCGAGACATAATCCTTGACCGTCTCCACCACGTCGCCTTCGTGCTTGTCGAAGAAGTGATTAGCCCCTTCAATCTTCTCATATGTGATCTTGATGCCCTTCTGGGCGGTGAGCCGGTCCACCAGCTTCTGGACATCGGCCTCCGGTACCACGTTATCCTTGGTGCCATGCACGATCAGGCCGGAAGCGGGACAAGGCGCCAGGAAAGCGAAATCATACATGCTGGCCGGAGGGGCGATGGAAACGAAACCGGTGATCTCGGGCCGGCGCATCAAAAGCTGCATTCCGATCCAGGCGCCGAAGGAGATGCCGCACACCCAGACATGGGAGGGGTTGGGATAAAGCGTGTTCATCCAGTCGAGCACGGCGGCGGCATCCGATAGTTCTCCCGAACCATTGTCGAATGTGCCCTGGCTGCGTCCGACGCCGCGAAAGTTGAAGCGCACCGCGGTCGAGCCAAGCCCGTGAAACATGTGGAACAGGTCATAGACCAGCGGATTGTTCATGGTTCCCCCGAACTGGGGGTGGGGATGAAGGACCAGGGCCATCGGCGCTCCGGGGGTCTTCTGCCGCTGATAGCGCGCCTCGATGCGGCCGGCGGAGCCGGTGAGAATAATGTCAGGCATGAGGCTTTCCCGCCGGATGGGGCTGCAACTTTAGCATAGCAATCACCTCAGAATTTCATTCGCAAAATTCATCGTAAATCTATTTATTTTCAATATGTTGGACAAATGCCGATCAGAGGAATACGAATACTTGACTAGGTTGGTCGGGAAATCTATACCGCGTTCCGCGGAATCGACGGCTTTTCCGGCCGAGCGCGGCTTCTTACACCAGGGCCCCGCCCGCGCCCAAAGAAATAATGCCGGTATTTAAAGGAGATCGGAGATGCGGCTGAGCACCAAGGGACGCTATGCGGTGATGGCGATGGCGGATCTGGCCGGTCATGCGCCGCCCGCGGAGCCCCATGACAGATCGAGGCCTGTTGCTCTTGCCGATATCGCGCTGCGCCAGGACATATCGCTTTCTTACCTGGAACAGCTTTTCGCCAAGCTGAGGCGCGGTGGCCTGGTCACCAGCGTGCGCGGTCCAGGCGGCGGCTATCGGCTGGCGCGGCCTTCCGAGGATTTGCGCATCGCCGACATCATCGTTGCCGTGGATGAACCGATCGCCGCCACCCGTTGCACCCCCAATGGGTCGAAGGGCTGCACCAAGACCGGTGCGCGATGCGTCACCCACGACCTGTGGGAAGAGTTGGGTCAGCAGATTCATATTTTCCTGTCCTCGGTCTCGCTGGCCGATGTGGTGCAGCGCCGGGTTTTGGGCCGCTCGCGTCCCTGCAACGATTTCGAGGGGAACAACGCAAGCGGCGAAACCGCGCCGGATTTTGAAGCAGCTTAGAGCATGGCCTATTGCGATCACAATGCGACGGCGCCGCTCCGGCCCGAAGCCCGTGAGGCGCTGGAACGCGCCCTTGCCGTCACCGGCAATCCTTCCTCGGTGCATGCGCACGGCCGAGCCGCTCGCGCCATGGTCGAGGGCGCGCGCGCGGCAGTGGGAAGCCTGGTGAAGGCTGAAGCCGATCGCGTGATCTTCACCAGCGGTGCCACCGAGGCAAATTCTCTCGCATTGTGGGGCGCAATCGAGGGGGCGGCGGAAGCGGGCGAAGCGGTGACGCGGCTGATCGTGTCGGCCATCGAGCATGAGTCGGTGCTCAACAACGGCCGCCTGGTGGCGGGATGGTTGGGCCTGGGATTGGAGATCGTGCCGGTGACGTCCGAAGGGGTGGTGGATACCGCGACGCTGGCCAGCCTCTTGAGCGGGGATCACGGCCGCGCCCTGGTCGCGATGATGGCGGCGAACAACGAGACCGGCGTGATCCAGCCCATCGCGGACGTCTCATGTCTCTGCCGCGAAAGAAACGCGTTGTTGCTGGTGGATGCCGTGGCGGCGGCCGGAAAGACTCCTCTCGACGCCGGCCTTTGCGACTATATGAGCCTTTCGGCCCACAAGCTGGGCGCCCCTCAAGGCGTGGGCGGCCTGATAGTGGGCAAGAACGCCCCGCTGAGACCGCAACTCCTCGGCGGCGGTCAACAGCAAGGCTTGCGCGCCGGCACCGAAAATCTATCCGGCATCGCGGCTTTCGGCGCAGCCGCGCGGGCGGTTCTTGAAGGCGTCGAGGAAGTGAGGCGGGTGGCGTTCCTTCGCGATGCCTTCGAAGCCAAGCTCCATGCCGCCCTTCCCCAGGCCGCCATTGCCGGCGCCGGCGCGCCGCGGGTTGGCAATACGTCGAGTGTCGTTCTCAAGGCTCTGTCCTCCGAGAATGTGCTGATTGCCCTGGACCTCGATGGGGTGATGGTCAGTTCCGGCTCTGCCTGTTCCTCGGGCAAGATCGCCCCCTCCCACGTGCTGGCAGCGATGGGCGTGGGCGAGGATCGCGCCGCCATCCGCGTGAGCTTCGGTTGGAATTCGGTCGCCGCCGATGCCGACCAGGTGGTGGCATCGCTCGTGAAATTCTGCGCGCGCGCAGACGCCAGGGAAGCTGCATAGGATTCGTCATGTCGCCAGCCATTCTTGAAACCAGGCAGCAGATCGCTCAGTTGGGCGAGAGGTACAAATACGGTTTCGTCACCGACATCGAAATGGAACGTGCGCCCAAGGGCTTAAGTGAGGATACGATCCGCTACATATCGGCCAGGAAGAGCGAGCCCGAATGGATGCTGAAGTGGCGGCTCGGCGCCTTCCGCCGCTGGCTTTCCATGAAAGAGCCGAGATGGGCGCGGGTGAATTATCCGCCCATAGACTATCAGGATGCTTACTATTATGCCGCGCCGAAAGCACCGTCCGTGAAACAGTCGCTGGATGAAGTGGACCCAAAGCTGCTTGAAACCTACCGGAAGCTGGGCATTCCGCTTTCGGAGCAGATGGCGCTTCAAGGCGTGGCCGTGGATGCCGTGTTCGACTCGGTCTCGGTCGCCACCACCTTCAAGGAGAAGCTCGGCGAGGCAGGGGTGATCTTCTGCCCAATTTCGGAAGCGATTCGCGACTATCCGGACTTGGTGAAGACCTATTTGGGCAGCGTGGTACCGATCTCGGACAATTTCTTCGCCACCTTGAATTCGGCCGTGTTCTCGGACGGCACGTTCGTCTATGTGCCCAAAGGCGTGCGCTGCCCGATGGAACTCTCCACCTATTTCCGCATCAATGCCAGCCAAACCGGCCAGTTCGAGCGCACCCTGATTGTGGCCGATATTGGAGCTTACGTGTCCTATCTCGAAGGCTGCACCGCGCCCAAGCGAGATGAAAACCAGCTCCATGCCGCGGTGGTGGAACTGGTGGCGCTCGAGCGGGCCGAAATCAAATATTCGACCGTGCAGAACTGGTACCCGGGCGAC
>JBOHKF010000070.1:0-5309 GCA_050729015.1 Rhizomicrobium sp.
CCCCGACGCATCGATGCCAATGACGTCCTCGATCTGCCGGCGAATGCGCTCGGGCTCGGCCGCCGGCAAATCCACTTTGTTCAGCAGCGGCACGATTTCGAGGCCGGCTTCGGTCGCCAGGTAGACATTGGCAAGCGTCTGCGCTTCCACGCCCTGGCTCGCGTCCACCACCAGGAGCGCGCCCTCGCAGGCGGCCAGGCACCGGCTCACTTCATAGCCGAAGTCCACATGGCCCGGCGTGTCCATCAGATTGAGGACATAGGCCTTGCCGTCCAGGGCCCGATAGTCCAGGCGCACCGTCTGCGCCTTGATGGTGATGCCGCGCTCACGCTCGATCTCCATGGAATCGAGCACCTGCTCCTTCATCTCGCGGCTGGAAAGCCCCCCCGTGGCCTGGATCAGTCTATCGGCCAGCGTCGATTTGCCATGGTCGATATGGGCGATGATGGAGAAGTTGCGGAGCTGGGCGAGTTCGGTCATGGCCGGTAACGACGTCGCTTCTGTGGAGCGCTAGGCGGTCTAGCAGGCCCCACCAGCGGGCTCAACCGGCCTTTGGCGGCGCCGACCGCTCGTGCCAAACTCTCGGGAATGTTGAACTACCTCTATCTCGATTATGGCGGCCTGGCCCGCCATCGCGGCGAGCTCAAATACAGCCTGATCTCGCTGAAGGCAGAGTTCGATCCGCTTAAAGCGCGCATCGTCGTGGCCAGCGACGCACCGCAACTTTACGCGGATTGGCCGGTCCTGGCGATCGACATCGGCGCCAGGTTGCACGAATGGTCGGGCGGGGGTCTTTACCGACATCGCATCAAGCCGGCTCTGGTGCGCGAAGCACTGTTGCGATTTGACGCGCCGGTCCTGTTCTTGGATTGCGATTCCATCATCCGCCCCGGCTTTCACGCCGAGGTCGAAGCCAAGATGGCGGATTCGGTGGTGATGAACCGGTTCGAGAAATACGATCCCTATCCGCCGCTCAAAGGGTTCCGCACCGCGCTTCCGCACCTCGGGGCCTATCGCTACGACCCGGCCCATAGCTGGATGTTCAACAGCGGCCTCGTCGGCATGCACCCCGGGCACCGACCGTTCCTGGATGACGCGCTGGCGATGATTGACGCCCTCATCGGGCGCGCCAAGAAATTCCCGGCGATCGAGCAATTCGCGCTTTCGGAAGTGTTGCGGCTGGCGCACGCCAACGTCAGCGAAATCCACGAGACATTCGAGCACTATTGGCAGGGGCGCCGGCGCATCTACATGGCGAACCGGATCGCCAAAAGCCTCAAGCCCGAATGGAACGATCTTTCGCCCCCCAAAGAATGGGCACGCCCGAACTACTGGGCGGTGCGCGCCTATAATTGCTATTACAGCGCCTGCCATGCGCTGGATTGGTTGAAATGAGCAGGCCGGCGCCTGCCGAGATTTGGCCCGGCCGGTCGGTGGCGCTTCTCAAGGCGCTTCATATCTTGACGGCCGACGGCGGCCTGAACGCGGATTCGCGGCGCAAGCTCAAGCAGGTCACCCATCTGGGGCAGCTCATCGAACCGGCGATCGCGGCGGTCCTGTGCGACCAACCCGATCCCCTGCTGGCCGACCTGGGCGCGGGCAAATCCTATCTCGGGCTGATCCTCTACGATCTCCATTTCCGGCGCTCGGGCCGGGGCCGGGTGTTGGCGGTGGAGAGCCGGCCCGAGCTGGTCGCCGCGGCGAAGAAAATCGCCTGCGACAGTGGCTTCGAGCGCATGGATTTCCGCCTCGGCCGAATCGCCGACGCGGAGGTGGGCAAGGTGGATATCGTTACCGCGCTTCATGCCTGCGATACCGCAACCGATGACGCGATTCTTTTTGCGCTCAGACATGACGCCAGATTTGTGGCGCTGGTGCCCTGCTGCCAGGCGGAGGTCGCCCGCCAGTTGGAGGGAGAACACGGGCCCCTCGACCAGCTATGGCGCCATCCCATCCAGCGCCGGGAGTTCGCCGCCCACCTCACCAATGTGCTGAGAGCCCTGTTCCTGGAATCGGCGGGCTACAAGGTTTCGGTGACGGAGCTCACCGGCTGGGAACATTCGCTCAAGAATGAATTCATCCTGGCCGAAAGGCATCAGCGTGCCAGCCCTAAAGCGCGCCGGGAATTCCAGAGGCTGGCGAAGAGCGTCGGGGCGGCGCCCAAATTGCTGAACGATTACCTCGCCGCTACGTCCTGAGGCTCGCGCCGGTGGCTTTGGCCACGGCGGCGATCACTTTTTCCGCGAGCGCCTCGATCTCCTTCTCCGTCAGCGTCCCTTGCGTGGGCTGGATGCGAACCGCAATGGCGATGGATTTGTTGCCGGCGACGATGCCTTTGCCTTCATAGACGTCGAACACGGTCACCCTTTCCACCAAGGCGCGGTCGGCCATTCTTGCGGCTTTCACGATCTCGCCGGCAGGCACGCCGGCATCCACCACGAAAGCGAAATCCCGCTCGACCGCTTGAAAGGCCGACGGCGCGAAAGGCGGGCGGGCCTTCCCGGCTTTGGACACCGGCAGGGCGTCAAGGTTGATTTCGAATGCGGCCACCGGAAGCTTGAGATCGAACGCCGCCATCACGGTGGGGTGAAGGGCGCCGAACCAGGCGATTTCCGTGCCCCCCAAGGCGACGGTGCCGCTTCTGCCGGGATGAAACCATAGCGGCGCGCCAGCCAGGACCGGCGCGGTCACCGGCCCGCCCAGGGCGGCCTCGAGTCCCGTCAGGCATGCGGCCTTGGCGTCGAATTCATTGGCCGGATGGAAGGATTTCGTCCAATCGCGCTGGCCGGGGCCGGCGATGATGCCGGCGGCATTGGTGGTCTGGCCTTCCGGCATTCCGTTCCGGAACGCGGGCCCGACCTCGAACAGCCGCACGTCGGAAAATCCGCGCGCCCCGTTGCGCGAGAGAGCCAGGAGCAGCGACGGCAGCGGCGAAGGTCTCAGCGCATCCAAATCCTGGGCAATGGGATTGGCAAGCTGGCGCGCCTCGTCGCCCCCGCCGAACAGGCGCGCCCGGTCGCGGGCGATGAAGGAAAAGCTCACGCATTCGTGAAACCCGCTCGCGGCAAGGACGCGGCGAAGGGAGCGCTCGCGACGCTGCGCCGCGGTGAGGGAGGGTCCGGCCACCGCCTTTTGGCGCGGGAGTGCCACGGGAGCAACGCCGGAAAGGCCGTGGATGCGCACGATCTCCTCGACCAGATCGGCCGGGCCGTCAATATCGTGGCGATAACTGGGGGGCGTCACATGGAGGACGCCGCCATGCTCCAGCACGGTGAATCCCAACTGCGACAGAATGCGGATGCTTTCATCGCACCCCACCGCGATGCCGCCCAGGCTTTCGACCAGGTCGGGGTCGAACATGATATGCCGATGCGGGGGCGGCAGTTCGCCGGCGATCACCACGTCGGACGGTTCGCCGCCGCACCATTCCAGAATCAAGCGGGTGCAAAGTTCCAGGCCGGGGAGGACGAATTGGGGGTCCACGCCGCGCTCGAAGCGATAGCGCGCGTCGGAAACGATGCCCAGCCTGCGGCCGGCCCTCGCCACCCGTAGGGGATCGAACCAGGCGGACTCGATGAAGACATTGCCGGTCTCGAGCGAACAGCCGCTTTCTGCGCCCCCCATGATTCCGGCGATGCTTTGGGCGCGTTTGTTGTCGGCGATCACCACAATGTCCGCATCCAGCACATACGTCTTGCCGTCCAGGGCGAGAAGGGATTCACCATCCTTTGCCATGCGGGCGCAGAGATTGCCGGAAAGCTTGTCGGCATCGAAGACATGTAGCGGTCGGCCGCGATCCTGGGCGATCAGATTGGTGGCATCCACCAGCGCCGAAATGGATTTCATGCCAACGCCCTGCAGGCGCTCCCGAACCCAGGGCGGGGAAGGGCGATTTTTCACATTGCGGATCAACCGGCCGGCGAAAACCGGACAGGCATCCCTGTCCGGGGGCGAGAAATCGAGCGAAATGCGCCTGGGGCTGGGGAATTTGCCCGCCACCGGCTCGATCTTCCCGGGCTTGAGGCTGCCCAGACCCGCGGCCGCCAATTCGCGGGCGATTCCGAACACGCTGGCGGCGTCCCCGCGGTTGGGGGTGATCGCCACATCCAGGACCGGATCGGCAATCCGGGGATAGATGCGGCCAAGAGCCGGGGCCGCCGTCTCGCCCACCCTGCTGTCGGCGGGCAATTCGATGATGCCGTCCGGGTCGTCGCCCAGAAGCAATTCACGCGCCGAACAAAGCATGCCGCGCGATTCCACGCCGCGAATGACGCCTACTCTCAGCACTTCGCCGGAAACGGGAATCACCGTGCCGGGACGGGCCAGCACGGTCTTGAGACCGCTGCGTGCGTTGGGCGCGCCGCACACGATCTGCAAAAGCGTCTTTTCGCCGGCTCCGACCATGCAGAGCTTGAGCTTGTCGGCATTGGGATGCTTTTCGGCGCTGACGATTTCGGCAACGATGAACCGGCCGAGCCGCTCACCCGCATCTTCGATGCTTTCGACTTCCAGGCCCAGACCGGTGAGTCTGTCGGCAATCGCCGAAGCCGATGCGGCCGTTTCCAGATGCTCTTTGAGCCATGAAAGAGTGAATTTCATCGTCTCCCCTTCCGGCCCTGGCGGCCCCGAAAACCGGTCGCGCGTGGCCGGCCGGTCATCTGCTTAGCCCCCCGTCGAGGGTCGGAATGTCGAGGGCGGAGAATCCGTAATGCCTGAGCCAGCGCAAGTCGGATTCGAAAAAGCCGCGGATGTCGGCAATTCCGTATTTGAGCATCGCCATGCGGTCCAGGCCGAAACCGAAAGCAAAGCCTTGATAGCGCTCCGGATCGATGCCGCAATTGGCCAGCACTTTGCGATGAACCAGGCCCGAGCCGCCCAGCTCCAGCCAGTCCCGGCCATGGCCGAAGCCGATGCGGCCGGGAAGCGAGCGGTCGCAGCTTATGTCCCATTCCACGCTGGGCTCGGTGAAAGGAAAATAGCTGGGCCGGGCCCTTAACTCCAAGTCCTCGATCTCGAAGAAGGCCTTGCAGAATTCCTGGACCGTCCATCTGAGATGGCCCAGATGAATGCCTTCATCCACCACCAGAGCCTCGACCTGGTGAAACATCGGCGAATGGGTGGCGTCCGAATCCACCCGGTAGGTGCGGCCGGGCGAGATGATGCGGATGGGCGGCGCCTGCTTCAGCATCACCCTGACCTGCACCGGCGAGGTGTGGGTGCGCAGAACATGGGAACTGCCGTCGGCCTTATGGGCGTCATAGAAGGTGTCCTGCATCTGGCGCGAGGGATGATCGGGGGGAATGTTGAGC
>JBOHKF010000071.1:0-2811 GCA_050729015.1 Rhizomicrobium sp.
GCGGATGATGCCGGGGTTGTCGAGCAGGCGAAAGATGTCCTTTTCGGTGTAGCGGGCGATCTTGTGCGGGTCGAAGTGATGGAAGGCCTTGCGGAAGTTTTCGCGCTTGCGCAGGATGGTGATCCAGGAGAGGCCGGCCTGGAATCCATCCAGCACCAGTTTCTGGTAAAGGGCGCGGGAATCATATTCGGGCACGCCCCATTCCCGGTCGTGATACGCGCGATACAGCGGATCGTCCCCCGGCCAGGCGCAACGCTTTATATCGCTCATGGCGAAAGCCATGGGGGCTTTTCGAGCGTGACAGGGACGTCTTCGGCGACGAGAGGCCCGCCTCCTTCCGGAAGCCGGTCGAGCCGGACCAGCGCGAAACCGTGGGCGCCATAGGTCGAGAGGATTTCGCCAAGTTCCGAAGCGCCGCTGGTAATTTTGGCACCGGGCCGTGGCAAGGCACCTTCGGCCCTGACCGACAGGATGCGCTTTTTGGCGGTGCCGCGGTGCTTCATGCGCGCGGTCAATTCCTGCCCCACATAGCACCCCTTGCCGAAGCTCACGCCATGGAGTTCTTCGAGGCCCGCGTCGAGCGCAAACACTTTGTCGCTGCCGAAGTCCGCACCTTCCGGGATGCCCAGCTTCAGCCGCTCGGTATGATAAGGAGCGGAACCCTCCAGAAAATCCGGCATCTCCGCGGCCGCGCCGATGCTGCGGCGGGGAAGAGCCGCGAGCCTGGGATCGGCAAAGCTGATCGCCCGTTCCGCCGGCCTTCTTTCCAGACCCGCGTAGACGGAGAGTTGGGGTTTGAGCGCGATTTCGATTCTGGCGCGCAGCCGGTACATGTTGAGCCGCTTCACCAAGGCTCCCGCCGAAGCAGCCGCGCAATCGAGCAGCAGCGCGCCATCGCCCTCGGCGATAAGGAAATCGAACAAAATCTTGCCCTGTGGCGTGAGCAGAGCGGCATAAAGCCCTTTGCCGGGTTCCAGCAGCGCCACGTCATTGGTGACAAGTCCTTGGAGAAATTCCCGCGCCTGCCCGCCTTCGAGCGCAATGACGGCGCGGTCCTTGAGGTGCGCGGACTCCATCCCGTTCACCTAATACTCGGCGTCGAGGTTGCCAAGATGGTGGGCTACGGGCTAAGCCCCATGGCTTCGATGAGCCAGGCATTCGATTTGCTGATTCGGGGCGGTACCGCTGCCACCCCTGCGGGCCTTGTGCCTGCCGATATCGCCGTCGTTACGGGGCGCATTGCCGCCATTGGCGCGCTCGGCAGCGCCAGCGCCCGGGAAATTTTCGAAGCCAGGGGATTGCATGTGCTTCCCGGCGCGATCGACAGCCAGGTGCATTTTCGTGAGCCCGGCAACGAGCACAAGGAGGATCTGGAGACGGGCAGCCGCGCCGCCATTCTCGGCGGGATCACCTCGGTGTTCGAAATGCCGAATACCCATCCGCCCACCACCACCCACGCCGCCATCCAGGACAAGCTTCATCGCGCCAAGGGCCGGATGCACTGCGACTATGCATTTTATGTGGGTGCGACGCCCGCCAATGTCGGAGCGCTTGCGGCGCTGGAACGCCTTCCCGGAGTAGCCGGTGTCAAAGCCTTTCTCGGTTCCTCGACCGGTTCGCTTCTGCTCAGCAAGCCCGAAGACATCCTTGCCGCGCTGAAAGCGGGAACCCGCCGCATGGCGGTTCATTCCGAGGACGAGGAGCGCCTGCACGCGCGCCAGGGCATGGCGGAGCGGGGCAAGCCCGAAACCCATCCCCTATGGCGCGACGTCGAGACGGCGCGCGCATCCACCGAGCGGGTGCTGAATTTGGCGCGTGGCGCCGGTCGGCGTCTGCATGTGCTGCATGTGACAACGGCGGAAGAGCTGCCGCTCCTGACAGCGGCCAAGGACTTCGCCACCGCCGAGACCACTCCTCAGCATCTCACCTTGAGCGCGCCCGAATGCTACGAGCGCCTTGGTGCCTATGCGCAGATGAATCCGCCCATCCGCGACGAGGGCCATCGCCGCGCCCTGTGGCAAGGGGTACGGGAAGGCGTCATTGACGTAATCGGGTCGGATCACGCGCCCCACACCGGCTCGGAAAAGGACGGGATCTATCCCGCCACGCCTTCGGGTATGCCGGGCGTACAGACTCTCGTCACCCTGATGCTGGATCATGTCAACAACGGCCATCTCAGCTTGGAGCGGTTCGTGGACCTGACGGCGTCGGGGCCACAGCGGATCTTCGGCCTCTCCGGAAAGGGCCGCATTGCCTTGGGCTATGACGCCGATTTCACGATCGTGGACATGGACCTCAAGCGAAAAATCGAGAATGGCTGGATCGCGTCGCGCTGCGGCTGGACACCCTTCGACGGCATGACCACCAAGGGGTGGGCGGTTGCGTCGGTGCTCCGCGGCGAGATCGTGATGCGCGACTTCGCGCTCACCGCCGAGGGCAGAGGCAAGCCGCTCCGCTTTGTCGAAACGCTGGCGCGCGCGTGAAGACGGCCAGAGCCTCCGGCGCAAATGCCCGGTACCGGATGCGGCGACGATGAACTACATCCTGCTGATCGGCGCGGGCGTCATCATGGGGCTGATCGCCGCAGTACCCATCGGTCCCGTCAACCTCATCTGCATCCGCCGCAGCTTCGCCTTCCGCCCCGTCAATGGCTTCGTCTCGGGATTGGGCGCGGCCTTGGGCGACGGCTGCTTCGCGGCCATAACCTTCTTCGGCCTCACCTGGGTCGCGCAAATGATCCAAAGCTATGACCCCCTGATTGAGGTGGTCGGCGGCGCACTTCTGGTCTGGTTTGGCGGCCATTCCTTGTTG
>JBOHKF010000072.1:0-9706 GCA_050729015.1 Rhizomicrobium sp.
GGACATGGCCCTTGGTCAGGCACCCTCAGGATTTGGACTCCGCCAGGCCCTTTCGAAGGGTAGGCGCCAGGCGTGCGGTGCCACAAGCTGATGGATCGATTTCGGTCCCCAGGACCCTTGCGGATAAAGCCTTACCGGCGGCGGCGATTCGAGCAGGGGCATCGACACTTCCCACAGCCGCTCAATGCCTTCCGCCCTGGTGAAGAGCATATGGTCGCCTCGCATCGCATCCAGGATAAGCCGCTCATAAGCTTCCAACACGTCACCGACCAAGCCGGTCTCGTGCATGGAGAATTGCAGACTGAGCTTGTCCAGCCGCATGCCGGGGCCGGGACGCTTGCCATAAAATGACAGCGACATTTTCGAAGCGTCCGCAAGATCGAACGTCAAATGATCGGGCCCCTGCGCGCTGATACCTGAGCCGGGAGGGAACATGCTCTTGGGCGGCTCACGGAAGGCGATGGAAATGATGCGCTGCCCTTCGGCCAGGCGCTTGCCGGTGCGGAGGAAGAACGGCACTCCGGCCCAGCGCCAGTTGTCGATCAGACACTTGAGCGCAATAAAGGTCTCGACATCGGATTCGGGATCGACGCCCTTCTCGGCGCGGTAGCCATTATATTGTCCGCGCACCACATTGGCTGGGTCGATCGGCACCATGGAGCGGAACACCTTGTTCTTTTCCTCGCTGATCGGTGCCGGTTCGAGCGAGGTGGGCGGCTCCATCGCCATGAATGCCAATATCTGGAATAGATGAGTCACCACCATGTCGCGGAAGGCACCGGTCTCTTCGTAAAAAGTGGCGCGCGTGGCCAGCCCCAAGGCCTCAGGTACGTCGATCTGGACATGATCGATGAAATTGCGGTTCCAAATTGGCTCGAACAGCCCGTTAGCGAAGCGAAAGGCCAGGATGTTCTGGGCCGGCTCTTTGCCCAGAAAGTGGTCGATGCGGAAGATCTGCTTCTCGTCAAACACTTCGTGCAGCCGAGCGTTCAGCGTGCGGGCACTGTCGAGGTCGGTGCCGAATGGCTTTTCCATGATGATGCGCGACCGCTCCACCAGACCGGCCTCGGCCAGCAGACGCACCGCAGCGAGGGCCGCATGTGGCGGCACGCTAAGATAGTGAATGCGGCGGGTTTCCTGACCCAGGGCCCTCTCAGCCCGATCGACCATAGCCCTGAGCGCGCCGGCGCCTGCCGCCAGCGGCACATAATCCAGCGTCGCGGCAAAAGCCGCCCAAGCGTCCTCTTTGAGGGGCCGGGTTGAGAATTGCTCGATCGCGCTGCGCACCAGCTTGCGGAACTCATCCGCGCTGATGTCGTCCAGCGAGACGCCGACAACGCGGCAGGCGGGGATAAAGCCGCTGCTGGCAAGATGGAATATGCCCGGCAGCAGTTTGCGCCGTGACAGATCGCCGGTGGCGCCCACCATGACCAAAACTTGCGGATGTTTCGGACCGACGCCTGGAGGCACCTTGGTCACTGGCTTTCCTTATGGTTATGGAGCTTCACCCGCACCCGGCAAATCGCCACCGGCCCTGCGCGACAAATGAGACTCGCCCGAGGTCCATTGTAGCATGGCCGCGTCCGTTCATGCCTCGTTCAGGTGGGCGCCGCTTATAATGGAGTCTGGATCATGGGCGAGGAATATGCGCATGCTTGAATGGAGAGCCAACATGATCCGGGCGTCTATCTCGACAGTTCTGGCGGGAATGCTGCTTACAACAGCGGCCACGGCAGCAATGGCTCAATCCAACAATCCCCCACCACCGCCTCCCGCGCCTGCGAACAACCAAACCGCGCTGGACATGAATTGCCGCCAGCAGGCGGCAAGCGAAAGCGGCTACCGTGGCCCGTCATCAGGGAACCAGAACTCGGCGCCAACCGATGCCGAGCGGCAATACGCCGCCGCTTACTATGCCTGCATGAATGGCGCTCCGCCACCTGGCGCTTACGCCGACGCTCCGCCACCATCGCCATATTACTACGGTGCCTATCCGCCTTATTACGGCGGATATAATGGGCCATATTACGACTATTACGGACCTGATTATTACGGTCTCTACGGGTATCCGTCCTATGGCGGCTTTTACGGCGGCTTGTTCTATGGACCAGGATTCTACGGTGGTGGGTTTTATGGCCGTGGATTCGGTGGCGGTTTCCGCGGCGGTTTTCATGGTGGAGGCCGAGGCTTTGGCGGCGGCGGTTTTCACGGTGGAGGCAGAGGCTTTCGCGGCGGCAGCCATGGCGGAGGCAGCCATGGCGGCGGCGGTCACCGATAAAAGATAGGAGATGTTGTTGGCGGTGGCGGCGCTTCCGCTGCCGCGCTCTGAATCGGGGCAAATTGCGGTTGGTCGAAGGGCGCCATTGCGTTCGAAAATCAGAGGCGCCAAGCGCTCGCCGTCTCATCGGCAGCAGAGACGTCCGCAAACACAAAGCCGTCGCGCTCCACGACCGCGCCCACGCTCACTTCGATGGGCCTGGAAAACATGGGGCCTGCCGAGACCACGGTATGGTACTCGCCATTCTCCCCGCAGGGATCCACACAATGCGGAAGACGGGCAAGCAAAGAATGATCGAACCGCCGGCCGGCAAAGCTTTTGTCAAGCTGTTTGGGATCTACGCAGACCAGGTGCGCAATCAGCCCCGCATCGATCATCTCGCGGGCCAAGGATCCGGTGTCACGCCGCCAGAGGGGAAAGAGGCCGCGCATCCCGACCGAGGACAATTTGTCCTCCCGATAGGTCCGGATATCTTCCAGGAATAGGTCGCCAAAAACGATATTGAAGACACCCCGCGCCCTCAGAGCAGCACAGGCTTCGGCCATCCGGGCTTCGTATGTTTCGTTGGGACAAGGACTCGGGATCAAGACTTTGATCGCCGGAAGGTTCAGCGCTTCTATCTGCCGATTCAAGAAATCGTGGCGGACGCCGTGCATGGCAACGCGGTCATACTTCTCGTTGATGACAACCAATACGCCCGCGATGTCGGCGAGACCAAAACGCCGCGCTTCATAGAGCGCGAAGGCACCATCCTTGCCGGAACTCCACGACACAAACGCCTTTTCCATATCTTTCCAAGCCTCACTATATTTGCCCGGTTTGCGAAAGCGCTCTGGCGACGGAAGACGCCACCCGCGATGGCGACCGTTACAGCGCCGCCGACCTGGCTATCAAGAAATTGGCAACGATCATCAAGAGTGTTGCGCGGGCCGTGTGCCAGCCGGAGTGCCGAAACCACTCCAGGTCGGCTCGCCCATGGGCCGGCCGGGCAATGCCAGACATTCGGCGCTCACCGATTGGTTCGATAGCCGGGCAGGTTCCTTCCGGACAGGTTCGAAATCGGCGGCGACATCGCCATCCCCATCTTCGCCATCCGGCCGGTCACGCGGCGTGTCCATGCATGACCAAACCAGCGCGGCAATCCAGCCAACACCGGTCCAGCCGGCCAAAAGGTTGAGGGCAGCGATACCCTTTAGCGACCGCGCTCTTTGCCCAATCGCAAGCATGGTGGGAGCGCAATACATCGCCAGAAGCAAGATGATGACCGGAACTACGACCGCGGCCGAGGGGATCATAGCCAGGGCCGCGCGGTCACGAAGCTACCGCATGCGCGGAAAACACGAAGCACCGGCCTTTGTGGTCCCGATTTATCCCAAGTCGCATATCAAATGGCGCTGAATAGACCGCCGACGATATCGTTCGCGAGGCCAAAACCCGCACCCATGCCAAGCCCGGATACGACATTGTTCATGAAGCCGCCTCTGCCGATCGACTGGCTTGCCCAGCCCCGCGTCTGAAACCCTGCTTGGGGAACCGAGTTGATGTGGTTTTCAAATGAATAGATATATTGTGCCATCTGCTCGATAAGGGCGGTCGTTGCTTCGTTCTGCTTTTCAATCGCCAGCGCGGCCTCGCGAAGATCAAGGCCAAGCTCACGCGCGAGGGTGGTATCGCTTATTTTTGCCGACAATTTCTCTGCCAGGCCCTTAATCTGCTGAGCGACCTGTTCGGCCTGTTGTTGCAATTGACCTGCCTGCGCTTCGGCAGCCTGATAGTCCATATCTGCTCCCACTTCTCTTTCGCTTCGGAGGCCGGCTGGCCTTGGGCGAGCCGCCGTCGCCATTATGAGATAAATTCCTTTGGTGTTGGATACGCGTAACATTATTCATCGGTAACATTGATGCGAAGGACCAGGGTTTCGAGAAGGACCAGGGTGTCGAGAAGGACCAGGGTGTCGATTGGAAAACCGGTCGTTGCGTCCGTGGAGACTGGTTCGATCGCGGGGCGGAGAAGGGTGGGATTCCTGCTTGGTCATCAAACGGCGCGCACCGATTCGATCACCGGGTAACAGGTCACGCCCGATCCTCGGCGAGATAAATAGCCATTACTTCAAGATTCAATCTTCGGAACGGATGTGGGGGCGCGTTACGCGAGCTGTGCCTTATAGAGGATGCCGAGATTCGACCAGGCGCGCTCGGCTTCCGCCTCGTTGTAAACCTTGCTTCCCTTCACGCACCAGCCGTGATCGGCGTGATAGACCTCGACCGTGGCTGGACGGTGCGCGGCAATGAAAGCGGCCCTGAGATCGTCCTTCACCATGGGCTCCTTGACGTCGTCGTTCTGCGCCTGGCACACCAGATAGGTCGCGTCGGTCCTGGCGATCAGAAGATGGGGGCTGTCCGGCTTGTTGGTGACCAGACCGTTGCCGCCATGGAAGCTGCCCACGGCCGCGACGCGCGTGGGTTTGGCGGCGGCCGTGCGGAAGCAAAGCGCGCCTCCCATGCAATAGCCCTGAACGCCCGCCTTTTTCGCGGTGTCGGTCTGTGGCTGGGCGTCCAGAAAGTCGATACAGGCTGCGGCATCCCGGTCGATCCCGTCATCGGTCATCGCCGCCCGGTAGCCGGTCAGCTTGGCGCGCTGTTCGGGATTGCTGAAATCGAACGTGCCGCCGATGACCGGCGCCTTCGCCGAGCGATAGAAGGGATTGGGCACCAGCACGGTATAGCCCTGCGCGGCAAGACGGCGTCCCATGTCGCGAAAAACCGGCCTAAGGCCCATGATGTCAGTCCAAATCAGAACCGCCGCCCATTTGCCCTGGCCCGCGGGGTGGAAGAGCACGGCGTCACAATTGCCATCGGCGGTTTTCACCGTCACGTCCTTCTCGGCGATATTGGATTGCGCCAGCGCGGCGGTGGAGGCGACCCCCGCCACCGACAACGTCATCAACCCAAAGCCGCGGCGCGAAAGCCGTGAATCCGTGACCAGTCCCGGATGAATGAATTCGTCGCACATAGCTTCTCTCCCTCGATGGCTCGAACGGTTACCGGATCGGGCACAGCAGACTTGCGGATCAGGCAGAAGATATTTGGTTTGCATTGGAACACGCAAGGCCGATGGCGGGCCCTTCCGGGGGTTGGGCAGCCGCTCAATTCGGCGCTATGTTATGCCTTGTCATTGGTCGCAGGCGCTTGTGATTTAAGGCCGATTCCGCCGGAGGAGAACACCATGAGGATTGCAAATTCACTGGCCGCCGTCTGCGGCATCGCCTTCATTACCGCGGCGCTTCCGGCGCAGGCGGCGATCAGGACCGAAAGTGCTGGCTACATTATCGAAGGCGCGCCTTATGAAGGCTATCTCGCCTTCGACGATGCCGGTCGCGGCAAGCGTCCGGGCGTTCTGGTCTTTCCGGCCTGGAAAGGCATCTCGAACAATGAACGCCTGCACGCGCAGCGTTTGGCGAAACTCGGCTACATCGTTTTGGTCGCCGACATTTACGGCAAGGGCGTCCATCCCGCCACCAACGCGCAAGCCGCGGCCGAATCCGGCAAATACATGAAAGATCGCGGCCTCTATCGTGCCCATGCGCGCGCGGCGTACGACCTGTTGCGCGCCAACCCGATGGTCGACCCCGACCGCATCGCAGCGATCGGCTACTGCTTCGGAGGCGTGGGCGCCCTCGAACTGGCGCGCAGCGGTTCGGACATAAAAGACGTCGTCGGATTCCATGTGAGCAATCTGACGACCCCGGCGCCCGCCGACGATCGAAATATCAAGGCCCATGTTCTGATCATGCAAGGCGACCTGGACCCCAACACACCGCCGGACATGCGGGTCATTTTCGAGAAGAACATGGAAGACGCTCACGTCGATTGGCAATTGGCGGTCTATAGCGGGACCGCGCATTGCTATACCGACGCCGAGGCTGGCAACAATCTCAAGCATGGCTGCGCGTACAATCCCGTCGCGGAACGGCGCTCATGGCAGGCCATGAACGACCTCTTCCATGCAACCCTGCGCTAGTCGCAAACACCGCCATTGAGCTGAAATGATCGAGGTCACGCGCGTGGGATGCGATGCCAAATTCGAATTCGAGGTCGCGGTCCGCCAATCCGGCAGCGAAACCCGCCACCGAGTGACGATGGACAAGAAGACCTGGGACAGGCTTGGAGAAGGCCGGCATGCGCCCGAAGACTGCATTAAAGCGTCCTTCCGGTTTCTGCTCGATCGCGAGCCCAAGGAATCCATTCTGGCAGGGTTCGATGTCGCCCTGATTTCGCGCTACTTTCCGGAGTTCGAGCGAGATCTGCCGAACTATTTCTCACGATCATAGTTTCGCCGGCAGCGGGCACGACTGCCGGGCCAATGGCCTTGGCGCAGTCAGCGATAAAGTACACTATAATAATGTTATGTTATATGAAACTAGTTTGTGTGTAGAGTAGTTCTACTGTCGTACGTGTATTAACACTAACATTATGTATAATAATCATGAACGCAAAGATTTCCGCTCCGTCACTTGGCTGGAGGCCAGGACGCCTATGTCGGGCGCTGGCCGGCCTGGCGCTCCTTGTCTTGTCGTTGTCGAGAACTGCATCGGCCCAGGAGGGACGCGGCGAAACCGTCACTTGGACAGTGTCGGCGCGGCCGCAAATCACCGCGCCCGCCGGCAGCCTGACCCTCATTCTGCATGGCCGGGTGCTGGAAGGCTGGCATGTCTATTCCCTCAAGCAATTGCCGGGCGGGCCGACGCCGCTCCGCGTCAGCCTGGACTCGAACCCGATCGCGACCGCAAGCGGTGAGCTCGCGGGAAGCCCGCCCATCATCATCCACGATCCGGACTTCGATCTCGATACCCAGTTCTATTCCCATGCTTTCACCATCACCCTGCCCCTGCGCATCGGTGTCCGCCCAGCCTCCGGGCGGACCCTGATTCCGGTCAGCGTTCGATTCCAGACTTGCAACGACCGGGTGTGCCAGCCGCCGAAAACGGTGCACCTGTTCGCGTCCGTCACGGTTGCGGCAGGCAGATAAACAGTTCAGGCAACATTTTCAGGAGTGAGACATGAAAACGCTTTTGCATGCCGCGAGCCTTATCGCCATCCTCTCGAGCAGCGCCATGGCCATCGCGGCAGACGGGTCCATCGGACCTGCGGCCGTGGATGGACGTTGGGACGCCGTGCTTTCCCGCAATGGCACCGAGATCCCCTTCCGGCTCGACATCAAGGGCGAAGGACCGACGTTGAAAGGCGTCTTCTACAATGGCTTTACGCCCTATGACGGCACCACCGGCGCCTCGTTTCATGACGGCAAGCTGGTTCTCGACATCGAACAATATCTGACGACCATCAGCGCCACGCTCAGCGGCGGCGAGCTTACCGGCAGCCTGGTCGCCGAAAACCGGGGCCCCGGCGGCCAATATGTCTTCACCGCCGTGCGGCATGTGAATTCACATGCCATGGAGGTCCGAGCCCCCGCCATTGCCGGCTCGTGGATAATCCCCCTCGACGTCCCTTCGTCCAAAGGCGAGAGAGCGTTGCGCTTCATCGTCCGCCAGCGCGGAGACGAGGTGGCGGCGGCGATCCTGCGCATTGACGGCGACACGGGCTCCTACAGCGGCACCTACAAGGACGGCAAGTGGGTGTTGAGCCACTTTGACGGCGGCAGGCCGGGCGTGATCGTGGTCGCCCCCAAACCGGACGGGACGCTGGAGATTCGCCAGCATGCGAACCGGCCGGCGGCCGGAAAGGCCGATGGCAGCCGGGCGCCGGTGCTGATTGCCTATCGCGCGGCGGTGGCCGAAGCCAAGGGATTGCCAAGGCCGGACGACTTTCTCCGCCACACGACCCCGCGCGATCCGGGCGCGACGTTCAAGTTCGCCTTCCCGGACGCCCATGGCAGGCTCGTCACCAACCATGACCTCCGCTTCAAGGGGAAAGTTGTGCTGGCCGTTATTTCAGGCACCTGGTGCCCCAACTGCCATGACGAAGCTCAGTATCTGGTGCAGCTCGACAAGAGGTATCGCAGCAAGGGCCTTGCCGTCGTGGATTTCGACTTCGAGGAACCGGACCAGCAGGGAAGCCTTGAACGCGAGCAGGCGTTCGCCAAGCGCTATGGCGTGAAATACACCACCCTGCTCGCCGGCGCGCCTTCGGAACTGCACGAAAAAGTTCCGGAATTGAAAAACCTCGACACCTGGCCCGCCACTATGTTCATCGGGCGGGATGGCAAGGTCAAGGCGGTGCATGCCGGCTTCGCCTCGCCCGCAAGCGGCAAGTTCTATGCCGATCTCAAAAGAGAGTTCACCACGCGCATCGAGCACCTCCTGGCGGAGAAGGCACCGGCGGACGCCTCTGGCGGCTGACGCCGGGGGCTTCGCACCCGCGGGGCCGCCATCCGCAAATCGCTCAGAAGTTAAACCGGATGCCCGCGTGGATCACGCGGCCCAGGGTGTCATACTGGGAAGTGTTCGTGTCCAATGAGTCCGTCGTGGTCAGGTTGTAGGTGGAAATGACCAGCGGCGGGGGCGTGTCGAGGACATTGTCCACGGAAACATAGAACTGGAGATTCTGGTTCCAATTGTACGAAGTCCTGAGGTCGAGATAGGCAATCGGGCTCACATTATTGTCGGCCACGCAGAAGCCTTCGGAAACGCCACCGACCGTCTGGCAGGGCCCGCCGAAATTCCACGGAGCGTTCAAGGTGCCCGCACCGATGAACCGGGTCTGCACCATGCCCATCCAGGGACCCTGGGTGTAGGTCGCCGACAGGTTGACATGCACTTTCGGCACGCCGCCAAATTCCGAATTGCCGCCCATGCTGCCGGCTGCATCGAAGGCCGGCTGGTCGAACGCCTCCTCGGTCTCCTCGTCGTTATAGTTGCCCACCAGATGCAGGGCCATGCTGCCCGCGTAGAGCGGAAAGGCGTAGTCGGCGGCGAAGTCGAGCCCCGAAGTGGTCAGATAGCCGTTGTTCTGGTAAACATCCAGGATATGCTGCGTCCCTCCCACGACAACGAAATCGTTGCAGAAGGACTGGTTGCCCTCGGAGCAGAGTTGCGCCTCCAATTTCTCGGGCGGCGATGAGATGTATCCCTTGAGGTCGATCGAATACCAGTCGAACGACATGGAAAGACCTTCGACCCAGTGCGGGGTCAGGACCACGCCGGCCTCCCAGGTGGTGGCCGCTTCCGGCTTGAGGTTCGGATTGCCGCCTTCGATTATGAAGGCGTTGGGGTTCGTCGTCCCATTGGGAAGAAGATAGGTTCCCGAAGCGGTAACGGTGGAAAAGAGTTCACCCAGATTGGGAGCGCGGATGTCGTAGGAATAAGTAGAACGCAGGCGGATATCGTCATTGATCTGGCTGGTCGCGCCCAGTTTCCAGGTTTCCACCATGCCGCTGGTCGAGTAGTCGGTCACGCGGCCCGCGGCATTG
>JBOHKF010000073.1:0-2367 GCA_050729015.1 Rhizomicrobium sp.
TTGGCGATGTCGTGCAGCAGGATGGCGCAATAAAGCACGGCGCGGGAATGGAGGCGCTTCACCACTTCGGTGGAAAGCGGGTGCTCGTCGCGATGCTCGCCGCGCTCGATGGCGGCGACATGACCCACGGCGCGGATCAGATGCTCATCCACCGTATAATGGTGGTACATGTTGAATTGCATCAGCCCCACGGCGTGGCCGAATTCGAGAACAAAGCGGCCCAGCACTCCCGCTTCATTCATCAGCCTGAGCGCCCATTCCGGATTGTGCCGTGAGGTAAGCGTCTCCAGGAAGACCCGGTTGGCTTCGGGGGTTCCGCGCAACCCGTCGGTGATGAGGTCGAGCGAACGTGTCAAGGTGCGCAGCGCATGGGGATGGATGTCCACATGCTTTTCGTCCGCGAGCCTGAAGATGCGCAGGATATTGACGGGATCGCGCGGGAACGCGCCGTTCGCGGCGGTGAGCCTGCCATTCTCCACGTAAAAATCGTCGCCGGTGCCGCGCGGCTTCAGGAAACCCGGCAGCATGCGGGAGAGGGAAGGACGGGGTTTGCGGTTCTGCTCCTCGAGCGCCGCGCAGAAGATGCGGGTCAAATCGCCCACGTCCTTGGCCACCAGGAAATAGGCGCGCATGAAGGCCTCGACGCCGCGACGGGGCTTTTCCGTGTCGCCATAGCCCAGGGCGGTCGCCAGCGCCGTCTGCACATCGAACGACAGCCGCTCTTCCGGCCGCCCGAGAAGGTAGTGAAGCCGCACCCGCACGTTCCAGAGAAATGCCTCCGCCTTTTGAAAAATTCGGTATTCATCGGCAGTGAAGACATGGAATCGGATCAGCTCGGAGGCATCGTCCACGCGATAGAGATATTTGCCGATCCAATAGAGAGTCTGAAGGTCCCGCAGGCCCCCTTTGCCTTCCTTGACGTTGGGCTCGACCAGATAGCGGCTTTCGCCCTGCCGGGCATGGCGCACGTCGCGCTCGGCAAGCTTGGCTTCTACGAAATCCCGGCTTGCGGCTGCCACATCCTTCCAGAAGCTGGCGCGGAGATCGCCGTAAAGCGGCCGATCGCCCCAGAGATAGCGCGCTTCCAGAAGGGCGGTGCGGATGGTGATGTCTTCCCTGGCAAGGCGGGCGCACTCGCCAAGGGAACGGGTGGCATGACCGACTTTGAGCCCCAAATCCCACAGCATGTAGAGAATGAATTCGATGACGCTTTCGCCCCAAGCGGTCTGCTTGAAGGGGCGCACGAACAGAAGGTCTATATCCGATCCCGGCGCCAATTCGCCGCGGCCATAGCCGCCCGTGGCGACGATGGAAAGCCGTTCCGCGGTGGTGGGATTTTGTGCGTAATAGACGTGTTTGACGGCGAAGTCATAGATCACTTGGATCAGCGCGTCCTGAAGGGCGGCAAGCGCCCGTGCGGCGGCAAGGCCGGGGAGCCCTTCGGACTCGACCGCCTGTTCCACGCGCCTGCGCCCGGCCTGGAATGCCGTCTTGATCAACCCGAGACCCCCCTTGCGCAACGCGCCCGTATCCGGGCTCGCCTTGGCAAGCGCGGTTAGCGCATGGCGAAGAGCCGTCGCGTCCACAAGGTCCGCCGGATCCAGTTCGACGATGGGTTGTTCCAACCCCATCATCCTGCCTGCTGGGAAAGAAGCGGCGAAGGACGTCTCATGGGAGTAATCTAACCCTTCTGCGGCGGCCGGGCCAAAAGAGTGCCCGGAAACGGGCGGGCGCAAAGAAAAGGCCGGCGGCGCTTTCGCTCCGCCGGCCCTTGTCCTTTTCAGGCGGTCTTCAGGCAGATTTGAGATTCGCCGCCTTCGCGCCGCGCGCATCGGGGACGATGTCGAAGGAGACCTTCTGGCCTTCGTTCAAGGTTCGCATGCCCGCCGATTCCACCGCGGTGGCATGGACGAACACGTCCTTGCCGCCACCGTCGGGGGCAATAAAGCCAAAGCCTTTGGAGGAATTGAAGAACTTCACGGTTCCGATAGTCATTAGCACTTCCTACGAAAATTCCGCCCCGGCGAAATGCCGGAGCGGGTGGAAGCCAAGTCGGTCGAAGGCGAAGGAATTTGCTGTCTCGTCCAGGCGCGCAACAGAAAGGCGGGCAGGATCTTCTACAGGTGCGCTTCGTCTGTGACGGGACTTATCTCCACGGGAGAAGCGACAATACGCGCAACCTGACGCATTGGCAAGGAAGGAGCCAGGAGCCGGGAATCCCTCTGATTTTGAGCCAACGGCTCGGGGCCCTCTGCGAAGGGGGCGACCTTAAATCGCGACCCTGAACAACAGCTTGAGACGCGGCTTGCCGAGCCCGGATCAGGGATCGCCCGTGGCCCTCGCCCATGATCGAACGCACCCTCATGG
>JBOHKF010000074.1:0-3025 GCA_050729015.1 Rhizomicrobium sp.
GCTGGTAACCAACCGCCAACGTTGATGAAATTTATAGCGGAATCATGGAGTTCCCGATATACCGCCGGCTCCGGCAATATGGCAAAGTCGAGCCCCTTAAGCCATGTCGCCGTTTTCCTCCCGTTTCCTTGCGCCACCGCTGTCGCGGTTGGCGGCCATCCGAGATCCTGATGCGAAAATCCGCCTTCCTGCTGCTTCTGGTGCTTTCAGCCTGCGGCCCAAGCGCTTCGCCCGATAAAGAGGCGGAAAAGCCCGCCCAGCCGGGGGTCACATTGACTCCGGACCAGGTCAAGAGCCTGGGCGTCGAAACGGCGTCCATTCAAAGCGCAAGCTTTCGCCGCCAGGTAATCGGCTATGGTGTCGTCACCGCCATAGACGCCATCGCGCAAACAGACGCGGATTTTGCCACCGCCTCGGCCGCCGCCGCTCAGAGCGCGGCTGCCGCGGCGCGGGCGCGCACGCTCAGTACCGGCGAAGAGGCCGCCGTTTCGCGCGAAGTGCTCGAAGCCGCCGACAGCAAGGCTGCAGCCGACCAGGCGGCGCTGGCTCTGGCCCAACGCAAGGCCGATTCTGTATTCGGCATCCACGCGCCCTGGCGCACCCGGGCAGCGCGGGCCGCAATCATGGCGCGACTCACCAGCGGCCGAACGGTTCTGGTCCGGGTCACTTTCCCATTGGGTTCGCTCCAGGCGGGACTTCCCGCTTTTCTCACCATCACCCGGCTCGGCGGCCAGGAACGCTGGACAGCCCGGACTATCTGGGACGCGCCCGGCGACCCCGCCTTTCCCGGCCGGGGTTTTTATGCCCTGGTTGACGGTAGCGACCTCGCCCAGAATGAGCATGTGATTGCGGCGGTGCCGGTTGGGACATCCGAGGTGGGGGTCATGGTACCGGCTTCGGCACTGCTCCTGGGTGAAGGGGAGTCCTCGGTCTATCTCGAGATCGGACCGGGCCATTACGTGCGGGCCCAGGTGCCCACCGACAAGCCCGACGGCAACAGCTATTTCATCGATAAGGCAATGGGTATCAAGAGCGGCCAACAGGTCGTAACCCAGGGGGCGGGCCTGCTCTTGTCGCGGGAAATCAATCCTGGCGGCGGTGGCGGGGACGACTGATCATGCGTTGGCTGGTCGATCTCTGCGTGCGCCACGCGGGCGCGGTCGCGACCTTGACCCTGATTGCGCTTTTGGCGGGCTTATGGGCCGCCCATACCGCGCCGTTGGATGTTTTTCCCGACTTCGTTCCCTCGACGGTGGACATCCAGACCGAAGCACCTGGCTTCACGGCCCAGCAGGTCGAACAACTCGTCACCAAGCCAATCGAGAATGCCGTCAATGGCGCGACCGGCCTTGCCACCATCCGCTCGCAGTCCATCCCCGGACTTTCCGTCATCGACATCCAGTTCCAGGACAACATCAACCTCTATAATGCCCGCCAGGGCATTTCCGAGCGCTTGTCGGAATTGGGTTCGAACCTCCCGCTTGGCGTGGGCACGCCCAAGCTTTCTCCTCTCACCTCCAGCACCATGGACCTGCTTCTGATCGGCCTTACCTCCGGCAAGCTGGACGCCTTTGGCCTGCGCGACCAGGCCGATTGGGTGATGAAGCCGGCCCTGCTGGCGGTTCCGGGCGTGGCCCATGTGATCGTCTATGGCGGCAGCGTGCGCCAGATTCAGATTCAGCCCGATCTTTCCCGCATGACGTCCTATGGGTTCACGCTCACGGACCTGGCCGATGCCGCCCGCGCGGCGCTGGCGCTGAAGGGCGCTGGCTTTATCGACATTGCCCACCAGCGCGTGCTGATCCAGACGCCGGTGCCTCAGCCCGACCCACAGGCGATTGCCAATGCGGTACTGGCGGTCAGGGGAGGCACGCCCATCACCATCGGTCAGATCGCACGCGTCACCGAGGCGCCGGCGCTCAAGTCCGGCGACGCGCTGGTCCAGGGAAAGCCGGGGGTCCTGCTGTCGCTCGCCAGCCAATATGGCGCGAACACTTTGCAGGCGACGCGCGCGGTCGAAGCCGAACTGGCGCAATTGGCGCCGGAATTGAAAGCCGCAGGCGTGGTCATGTACCCGAGATTGCAAAGGCCGGCCAATTTCATCGAACGGGCGCTCAGTTCGCTGGAGCAGTCGCTCGTCATAGCCGCCATTCTCATCCTGGCGGTACTTTTCCTCTTCCTGCGCGACTGGCGAGCGGCCCTCATCACCTTCATCGCCATTCCCTTGTCGCTTTTGGCTGCGACTGCGGTGTTGGACCGCATGGGTCAGACCCTCAACACCATGACCTTAGGCGGCTTTGCGGTCGCGCTGGGCGTGCTGGTGGACGATGCGATCATCGGGATCGAGAATGTGCTGAGACGGCTTGCGGAAAACACCAAGCTGGCAGACCCCAGGCCCCGCCTCCCGGTCATCGCGGATGCGACTTTGGAGGTGCGCGGTCCGGTGATCTACGCCACCCTGGTGGTGATTGCCGTATTCCTGCCGGAGCTTTTTTCGACCAGTGTGCAGGGTCATTTCGTGGGACCATTGGCCCTGGCGTTCATCCTGGCGGTTTTGGCCTCGCTGATCGTGGCATTGACCGTGGCGCCCGCGCTGTCGGCGCTGATGCTCAGGGCGCGCGACGCCCATGCTGATTTTGCCTGGTTGCGCAAGATCAAGGCCTGGCAGCGCCGCGGGATCGACATGGTTTACCGCCGTTTCCGCCTGGTGATGGCGGGTCTCGCAATCCTCACCGCGGCGGCGATCGTCGTCCTGGCCTTCCTGCCATCCAGCTTCATGCCGGAATTCCGCGAAAATCACTTTGTCCTCGAGGTCCAGGCTTCGACGCCGGGCGCCTCGTTGCAAGAGATGCGCACGCTTGGTCGGCGCATCAGCGACGACATATTGGCGCTTCCCTACGTGTCCACCGTGTCGCAGCAACTCGGCCGCGCGGAATTGGGCGAGGATACCAACGGTCCGCACCAGACCGAGTTTCAGGTCGAGCTGAAACCGAACGCGGCTGTGCAGCAAAGCGCTGCCGAAGAT
>JBOHKF010000075.1:0-7462 GCA_050729015.1 Rhizomicrobium sp.
TCCTGCGCCAGGCCGCGGCCGATCCCGAGGTGGTGGCGATCAAGCAGACGCTTTATCGCACCAGTCAGGACAGCCCCATCATCCAAGCCCTGATCGAGGCGGCGGAGTCCGGTAAGTCGGTAACCGCCCTCGTCGAGCTCAAGGCGCGGTTCGACGAGGCCGCGAACATCAAATGGGCCCGCGATCTGGAGCGTGCCGGCGTCCAGGTGGTTTATGGCTTTATCGCCCTCAAGACTCACGCCAAGATCAGCCTGGTGGTGCGGCGCGAGCAGGGACTGCTGCGCACCTACGTCCATTTCGGCACCGGCAATTACCATCCGCAAACCGCCAAGGTTTACACCGACTTGTCGCTGTTCTCTGCCGATCCGGCGCTGGGCCGCGACGCCGCCCAGGTCTTCAATTTCATCACCGGCTACGCCGAGCCCAAGGCGCTCGAAAGGCTGGCAGTTTCGCCCTTCTCGCTCAGGGGCCGGCTGGTGGAGGCGATCCAGCAGGAAATCATCCACGCGCGCGCCGGCCGGCCGGCCGCGATCTGGGCCAAGCTTAATGCGCTGGTGGATCCCGCCATGATTGATGGGCTCTATCGCGCCTCCCAGGCCGGGGTTCGGGTCGAACTGGTGGTGCGCGGCATTTGCTGCCTCAAGCCGGGCGTGAAGGGGCTTTCCGACAACATCCGCGTCCGCTCCATCGTCGGCCGGTTTCTCGAGCATGGCCGCATCGTCTGCTTCGGCGCCGGCCACGGTCTGCCTTCGCCCAAGTCGCGGGTCTATATTTCCTCGGCGGACTGGATGCCGCGCAACCTCGACCGCCGCGTCGAGGTGCTGGTGCCGATTGAGAATCCCACCGTCCACCAGCAGGTGCTGGACCAGATCATGGTCGCCCTTCTCAAGGATCGGGCGCAAAGCTGGTACATGAAGTCCGACGGCGGTTATTGCCGCGACTCCCGCTCCGAGGATGAGGGGGCATTCTCGGCGCATACCTATTTCATGACCAATCCCTCTCTTTCCGGACGCGGCCGCGCCCTGAGAATGCAACCTCCCGGCAAGCGCCGGACCTGAGATCGATGTCCGCGATCGCCGATCCCCGTGCCGCTTCGGGCCCGCGCCCAGCTCCGCGCGCGGCGGCGCCGGTAGCCGTGGTGGACATCGGCTCCAATTCCGTGCGGCTGGTGATTTACGAGAATCAGAACCGCAACGCCGCCACCTGGCAGAACGAGAAGTCCATCTGCGCCATCGGCCGCGACATGGTAGCCACCGGAAGACTCAATGAGGAAGGCTGCGGCGCGGCGCTGGAGGCGCTGGCCCGGTTTCGTCTGATCGCCGACGGGCTGCATGTGGAAAGCCGGCAGGCGGTGGCGACGGCGGCGGCGCGCGATGCTGCCAATGGCCAGGAGTTCGTAGCCCGGGCCGAACGCGCTTGGGGCTCCCCCATCCGGGTGCTCACGGGTGAGGAAGAGGCGCGAATCGCGGCCGAAGGCGTGGTGGCGGGAATTCCGGATGCATCGGGCCTTGTCGCCGACCTGGGCGGGGGAAGTCTGGACATGGTGACGGTGAAGGGGGGAAGGACCGGCCAGGCTTGGAGCCTGCCTTTCGGCCCGCTGCGGCTGATAGACCAGGCCAAGGGCGAGCCCGACCGGGCTAGAGACATGGTGGACAAGGGCCTTAGGGGCATTGCCGGCCTCGACGCCTCCGCGCTTTACGCGGTGGGCGGCATCTGGCGCAGCCTGGCGCGCGTCGACATGGAGGAGCATCATTATCCGCTCCAAGTCTTGCAGCATTATACGATCCCGCGGGCGCGCGCGCTTAGGCTTTGCAAGGTGCTGGCGGGCCTCTCCAAGGAATCGGTGCGCAAGATCAAGGTGGTTTCCAAGCGCCGCGCGGAATCGCTTCCTTACGGCGCGGTGGTGCTCGAGCGGCTGTTGCTGGCCGGCAGCATCAAGGACGTGGTGATTTCCGCCTATGGGCTCAGAGACGGCCTTTTCTACGGGCTGCTCTCGCCCGAGGAACGCGCCAAGGATCCGCTGCTGGAATTCGCCCGCGGCGCCAACCAACGGCTGGCGCGGGTGCCGCAGCATGCCCGCGAGATGCTCGATTGGACGGAGCCACTGTTTGGCCGCGACAGTGCCGAGCTTCAGCGCATTTGCGAGGCTTCGGCCTATTTTTCCGACATCGGCTGGCGGCGCCATCCGGACAATCGGGCGCAAGGCGCGTCATTGCAGGTTCTCAGCGCCCCCTTCGCCGGCGCCGACCATAGAACCCGGGCCCTGATCGCCAGTTCCATTTTTCACCGCTATTCGGGTGACGAGGACTTCCCGCCCGAGATGCCGCTGAGCGAGCTTCTGGGCAAGGATGACGAACGCTACGCCCTCCGCCTGGGGCTTGCCTGGCGGTTCGCCTTTTCACTGTCATCCTGCGCCGCCGGGGAACTGTCCCATTACCGGTTGAAGCTCACTGCGGCCAAGATCGTGCTCGAGGTTCCGGAAAGGCGTGAAGCCATTGCCAGCGAGCCGGTCCAGAAGCGGCTGGGAGCGTTGGCGGAAAGCTTCGATCGCCGAGGAGAAATCCTGGTCGGTTGAAACGCGGGTTCCGTTCCGGTTCGTCCGGTCCGTCTTTTTGGCGGGGACGGCTTGGAAAACGGCCTGGGAGAGCAAATCTATAGGAAAAGCCCGCCCCTTGCGCCCTGGCCGCACCCGGGCTTTAACAGGGCGGGAGAGCCGGGTAGACTAACGCCCGGCGATAGGCTTCGCTTGAGAAATCAAGCGCTTCGGGGGCTTGAGGAGAGTAAAGGTCATGGGTACCTTCAGCATCTGGCATATCCTGATCCTGGGCGTCATTGCGCTGGTTCTGTTCGGCGGTCGCGGCAAAGTCTCCGACCTGATGGGCGACTTCGGCCGCGGTATCAACAGCTTCAAAAAGGGTCTTAGCGAACCGGACAAGGACGACCCGAAGGTTATCAATGCCGAAACCCGCGAAGCTGCGAACGTGCACAAGGATACCGCCGCGCCCTGAAGCGGCCGCGACTGGCGCCTAGATGTTCGACCTTTTCAGCTGGAGCCACATCCTGATCCTGCTCGCTGTGGCCCTGGTCGTGGTGGGGCCGAAGGATTTGCCGCGGCTGATTAACAAGGCCGGCAAATGGGCGGGCAAGGCCCGCAACATGGCCAATGAATTCAAGAAGAGCTTTGACGACATGGCGCGCCAGAGCGAACTCGACGAATTGCGCGCCGAGATCGAGAAGCTCAAGGTCGACGATCCGGTAGCCGATCTGTCGCAGGACCTGAACCATGAGGTGCAGCGGGCCCTGAACCCCGTCGACACCGGGGAGCAGGCCGAGGTGGTCGCCGTGCCCGAAGCGGAACCTCCGCCGCCGAGCGGCGAGTACGAAATCTCGCCTCCGCCGCGTAGCGGCGAGTATGAAATCTCGGAAGCCGACGGCGGCGCCCCGCAAACCCCCACGCCCGCCAAGTCGCAGACGGCCGAGCCGTGACTGTGGCGCCCACCAAGGAGGACGAGGTCGCGCTGGACGCCACCCGCGCGCCCTTGCTCGAGCACCTGGTCGAGCTTCGCAAGCGGCTGGTCTGGGCGATGGTGTCTTTTGCCGTCTGCTTCGTGATCTGCTTCGCCTTTTCGATGCCGATCTTCGATTTTCTCACCGAGCCCCTGCATCACGCGCTGAAGGGCCAGGCCAACGATCATTTGATCTATACGGCGCTCACCGAAGTGTTCTTCACCCAGGTGAAGATCGGGATGTTCGGGGGCATTTGTCTGGGTTTTCCCGTCATCGCCGCCCAGATCTGGATCTTCGTGGCGCCCGGACTTTACCGCCATGAGCGGCGCGCCTTTCTGCCTTTTCTGTTGTGGACGCCGGTGATGTTCGTGATGGGGGCGGCGTTTGTCTATTACGTGATGCTGCCCTTCGCGATCCGCTTCTTCGATAGTTATCAGGTCGTCCCCTCGCCCAATGCGATCGGCATCCAGCTTCTGGCCAAAGTGAGCGACTATCTCGATTTTGTGATGACGCTGATGTTCGCCTTTGGCATCACCTTTCAGCTTCCGGTGGCGCTGTCGCTGCTCGGCAAAGTGGGAATCGTCACCACCAAGGCGCTCAAGAGCATGCGCCGTTACGCCTATGTCGGCCTATTCGGCCTGGCCGCGGTCTTTACCCCCCCCGATGCCATCTCGATGCTGAGTCTCGCGTTTCCGCTGGTGGCGCTCTACGAAGTGTCCATTCTCTGCGTGGCGATGATCGAGCGCAGCCGCGCGCGCGAGGACGCGGCGCGCCGGGCAACCGCGCTGGTCCGTTAAAGCTATTCTCTTGACTGCACGGAACTCCGCCACGGCGATGGCTCCGCCAGGGCGATGGTCAAGCGGCCGCCCGCCCCAGCCGCACCCGTGCCGGGGGAAACGTCATCGTCACGACGGTGCCGTGCTCTGGCGCGCTTTCGATCTTGAAGCTGCCGCCGTGCAATTCCACCATCGCCTTGGCGAGAGGAAGGCCCAGCCCGGTGCCGTCATGCCTGCTGCTGAGGCGGTTGCCGTTCTGGCCGAACGGAATCAACGCCAGGGCCATTTCCGAGGGATTCATGCCGACCCCGGTATCGCGCACCGTGACGTCATAGCTGCCATCGCCTTTGGGCCGGCCGGTGAGGGTGACCATGCCCCCAGGCGGAGTGAATTTGATGGCATTGCCCACCAGATTGATCACGATCTGGCGGATCATCCGCTCCATCCCGATCAGAGTGACCCGGTCGCCGGCGATTTCCTCATTGAGGGTGACCGCGAACTTTTCGCTCAACGACTTGAGCATGGCGAGCGCGGCGCTGATCGCCGGCGCCAGCTCGAATTCGGCGGCCCGGTCCAGGCTCATTTTCCCGGCCTCGATCTTGGCGAGATCGAGGACGTCGTTGATGATGCCCAGCAGATGCTTGCCGCTGTCGTGGATGTGCGTCACATAGGCGCGATAGCGGGGGTTGTCGAGCGGACCCAGCGACTCCTCCTTCATCACTTCGGAAAAGCCCAGGATGGCATTCAACGGCGTGCGCAACTCATGGCTCATGCTGGCCAGAAATGCGGATTTGGCGCGACTCGCCTGTTCGGCCTCATCCACCGCGATGGCGAGTCGGCGGGACATTTCCTTGAGCTGCCGCCGACTTCTATCCAGTTGCGCGATCACCTGCCGGGAATAGAGGATCAGCGGCACCGCCACCGCCAGGGTCTCGATGGCGATATGAAAGAAGGCGGCCAAGGTGAGCTTGGCGCCGACGAAAGACAGGATCAGATGGACCAGGAAGGCCATCATGACCGCCAATGCCGCAAAAAATGTGGTGGCGGCAACCCCGCCCTGGCGCCTGAGTTTGTGCTCCAGTCGGAACCACTGAGTCTTTGCGCGGGAATGTTTCACGCTACACCATCCGGTTGCAGGATGCGCCTTTCGCGACCAGGCGATTATGCGATGGCCGCCCTTTCGGGGCGCTTGCGCTATTGCTGCCAAAGTCGGGCTTTGGGTTGAGCGTTCGTTAACCCTGTTTTGACCGGAAAGACGGCGCATGGCATGAGCGTGCGGGTTTCCTTAAGGCCTCCCATGCACGATATCCGGACCATTCGAGACAACCCGGCGGGCTTCGCCGACGGGCTCAGCCGGCGCGGTTTGGACGGAGCGGCGGTGACCGCCGAACTTTTGCGACGCGACCAGGCCTTGCGGGAGTTGCTGACCGGGCTGCAAACCCGGCAGGCGCGGCGCAACGAAGCCTCCAAGCTGATCGGCCTGGCCAAGCAGAAGAACGACGAATACGATGCCCGCGCCCTGATGGCGGAAGTTGCGGGCCTCAAGGACGCGATCCGGGAAGGCGAAGACGAGCAGCGCCGACGGGAAACGGTGCTGCGCGAGGCTCTGGAGACCATCCCCAATATCCCTGCGCCGGACGTTCCCGACGGCGCCGATGAAAAGGCCAATCGGCCGGTGCCGGGACGGGCGTTCGGCGCCCCGCCGCCAATCGAAAACCCCAGGCAGCATTTCGAAATCGGCGAAGCTTTAGGCCAGATGGATTTCGCCCGCGCCGCCAAGGTATCGGGGGCGCGTTTTGTCTATCTCAAAGGCGATCTGGCGCGGCTGGAACGCGCCCTTGGCGCCTTCATGCTGGATATCCATACCAGCGAGTTCGGCTACACCGAAGTGAGCCCGCCCTTAATGGTGCGTGGGCCGGCGATGCTGGGGACGGGACAGTTGCCGAAATTTGCAGGAGATCTCTTCCAAACCGGGAGCGGGGAAGACCCTTTCTGGTTGATTCCAACCGCCGAGGTCCCGCTGACCAATTATGTGGCAGGCGACATCGTGGCGGAGGCGAATTTGCCGATCCGGCTCACCGCCTTCACGCCCTGCTTTCGCGCCGAGGCGGGCGCTGCGGGCAAGGACACAAGGGGCATGATCCGCATGCATCAATTCTCCAAGGTGGAACTGGTCTCGATCACCACGCCGGAGCAGTCGAACGCCGAGCATGAGCGCATGACCGACGCGGCGCAGGAAATCCTGAAAAAATTGGACCTGGCGCACCGGGTTGTATCGCTTTGCACCGGCGACATGGGCTTCTCCGCGCAGAAAACCTACGACATCGAGGTCTGGCTGCCGGGCCAGAACGCGTTCCGCGAAATTTCCTCCTGCTCCAACTGCGGTGAATTCCAGGCGCGGCGCATGAACACGCGCTATCGCAATGCCGAGGGCAAGGTGAAAGGCCCGGTGCACACCTTGAACGGCTCGGGCCTGGCGGTGGGCCGCACCCTGGTGGCGATCCTGGAAAATTATCAGCAGCCGGACGGCAGCGTGGCGATCCCTGACGCATTACAGCCTTACATGGGCGGCAAGACCAGGATCGCCAAAGTTGGGGTCTGAGCCTCAATTATCCCGTGAGCCGCGTTGCGAGGAAAAATGACCGAATGGAAGAAGAAAGGCGATGGGCGCATCGGCAATACGGCCGAGCCTTTCGACGCACCGGTCGGCCATTTTTCCCGCAACCCGAAGGGACGCGGGTCTTTTGTTCTTTGGCGGCGTCGCTCGTCGCTCATGGGCTATGCAAGCCCACATCGCTCCTCGCTCCTGGCCAGCGACCAAAATCCCCAGCGTCGCGGCCACGCGATTATTGAGTTTAGGCCCTGACATGACCACGATAGACCCAAAATTGCTGGAGATTCTGATCTGCCCGGTGACCCGCACAATGCTGCGCTATGACGCGGAACGGCAGGAATTGATCAGCCGCGCCGCAGGCCTAGCCTATCCCATCCGCGACGGCGTGCCCATCATGCTGGCCTCAGAAGCGCGGGAAATCACGGACGAAGAGCGTGACCATCTCAGATAATAGCTGGCCTACCGAACTCAGGGTCAATCCGGGCAAAGACACGCTGCGCATAGCCTTCAGCAATGGCGCCACCATTGTACTGTCAGCGGAAAAATTGCGGGTGGAATCGCCCAG